>JANXVK010000354.1 GCA_025351675.1 Rhizobacter sp. | reverse complement strand
AGCGTGACCCAGCCGATCAGGCGCGCGCGGTCTTCGGGCGCGTCGTCGCGCGGCAGGCTTGCCAGGCCGAAGCTGATGCGGTGGCCGTCGGCCAGCAGCCGCGTCGGGCGCCAGGTGCTGGCGGGGCGATCGGCGTCGCGGCGGTTGCGGTCGCGCGGGTGCCACTCGTCATCCGGCGCGCCGGCGCGCGACGACCAATTCACCACCGGCCCTTCGATGCGGACGCGGATCGGCAAGCTGCGCGTCAGCGCCTGTGCCTTCGCCACATCGGGCGGCGTGCCGATCTCGGCCGTGAGCCGGTCGACGTAGTTCGCGACCAGCGGCCGCGCGATCTCCTGCCAGCCCGAACGCATCACGGCCTGCATGCCGCCGACGAAGGCCAGCGTCATCGCCAGCGCGAGCAGCAGAAACAGCAGCGTGAGCCGGGCGCGCAGCGAGTGCCGCGCGTGGCGCCACGCTCTGGCGAGCAGGTTCACGCGCGGGCTCCGGCGAAGATGTAGCCCGCGTTGCGCAAGGTCTTGATCACATCGAGCGGTTCGAGCTTCTTGCGCAGGCGGCTCACGAGGATGTCGACCGCGCGCGTGTGCAGGTCGGCCTCGATGCCGCGCAGCCGGTTCAGGATTTCGTCGCGGTTGAAGACCTTGTTCGGCTCGCTGGCGAGCAGCACCAGCAAGTCGAACTCCGTGCTCGTGAGTTCGACGGGCTGGCCGGCGCACTCGGCGCGGCGGCGTTCAAGGTCGATCTGCAGGCCGTCGAAGCTCAGCCGCTTCGTGCTCGCGAGCGAAGGCGCGCGGGCGCGGCGCAGCACCGTCTGCAGCCGGGCCAGCAGCTCGCGCGGCTCAAAGGGCTTGGGCAGGTAGTCGTCGGCGCCGATCTCGAGGCCGACGACGCGGTCCATCACGTCGCCGCGGGCGCTGAGCATGATGATTGGAATGTCGCTCTCACGGCGGATCGTGCGGCACAACTCGAAGCCGTCCATCTCCGGCAGCATCACGTCGAGGATCGCCGCGTCGTAGCGGCACGCCCGCAGCATCGCGAGGCCCGCGTTCGGTCGAACGGCCGCGTCGAGCGCGAACTCGAAGCGGCCGAAGAAGGTGGCGAGCGGGGCGGCGAGCAGCTCGTCGTCGTCGATCAGCAGGATGCGGCGCATGGCAGTGATTCTCCCTTGCGCCGCAACCGCGGCGGCCCGGGCTCCCCTCGGGGGACGACGCCGCAGGCGTCAAGGGGTCGTCATTTCAGGACTTGCGGCCGTGGCCGCCGCGACGCTTGTTCATGAACTCGCGCACCTGCTGTTGCTGCTCCGGCTTCAGGCTGTCGAAGAAGTCGGCGGCCGCGGTGATGAGCTCGGGGCTCTTCGTGCGCACCGCCGCGGTCTTCGCTTCGACCAGCGCTTGCGCGTTGGCACGATCGAAGGTCGGACCGGCGACCAGCGCCTGGATGTCGGCGCGCGGGTCGGTCGTGCCCATCACGGCCACGCGCGAATCGCGCAGCTTGTCGGCGAGTGCGGCCAGCTTCTGCTTCTGCGCGTCGTCGAGCTTGAGCTCCTTGCCGGCGCGCTCGAGCACCCGTTCGCGCATCTGGGTCGAGTCGGCTTCGCTCATGTTGTTCCAGCCGCCGCGGTGGCCACCGCAGGCCGTCAAGCCGCCGATCAGGACGGCGGTGCCGAAGACGGCGACGAGGGTTCGTTTGATCCAGCTTTTCATGTCGATTTCCGTGGGTGATGAAGGGGAGAGCGCTTGTGTTTTGAGCACAAAGGTCATCGTGCCGGCGCACGTGCATGGCGTCTTTTCAGCGCTGTATCGGCGTGTCTCGTTTCATGTCATCGGCGTGGCAACATGTGAAGCACAGGCACGGGAGACACGATGACAAGCCATGCGGTGGTGCTGGTCGCGCGCAGCGCCGCCAAGCTGAAAGCGCTCGCGGCCGAACGGCGGGCACGAGGGCTTGTGCGCTCTCGTTGACCGAGTCGCCGGCAGAAGAACTGAAGGGCAGTGGCGTAACGATCACCGCGCTCTGCCCGGGCGTGACGGCCACGGACATCCTGACGACCGCTGCGGCTGCGAACGACCATCTCGGCAAGTTGCCGGGCTTTCTGGTCGGCGACGTGAACGAGGTGGCCGCCGCGGGCTACAAGGCCTGCATCAGCGGCGAGGTCATTCGTGTGCCCGGCGTCGTAAATCTCGCGGCCACGCTGGCTCCGCGGGCGACGCCGAAATGGTTGCTCTGGCGAATGGCTGGAACGGTCACGCGCAAGGCGCTTCGATGGCCATCGAGGGGACGCGGGGCCGGCGCCGGGCCGCCCCAAGCCGCCCCGCGACCCGCCCGGCGGGTGCTCCGGTACGCCGGAGCGGGTGCCCCATCAACGCATGAAGATGCCGTAGGCGCCGATCGCGTACAGGTTGTGGCGGCCGGAGTCGACCTGGCGCATGCGGCGCTCAAGGTCATAGATGTCCGACGATTCGGCCAAGTACTGGTCGTCGCAATCCTGGGACGGGGTCGCCGACACGTTGAACAGGTTCTTGATCGACTGGAAGACGGAAAACATGATGGTCTTTGGAGTTACTAGGCTTTGTATTATAAGGGAAAACCCTATGACACGCCCGATGAAAGGGCAAGAGTTTGGAGGGAGGCACTCTTGGCGTGCCGCCCCCCTGTGTTTGCACCGACAGGGTGCGATTGGTGCTCGACGCTGATGCCCGGCCAATCGGCTAACCTCTCGCCCCTTCCCCGATCCCTCGTTCTTCCGCAGACGCCACCGGAGATCCCGCGTGTTCCAGTTTTTCGAAAAGCTCGTGCAACCCTATCCGGATGCCGAGCCCGCGCCGCCGCCCCAGGGCTTCTTCCCGTTCCTGTGGGCCTGCACGCGCGGCCTGCGGCCGTACATGGCTGCAATGACCTTGTGCGCCGGAGTCATCGGTGCGTTCGAGGCGCTCCTGTTCGCGTTTCTCGGGCGCGTGGTCGACTGGCTAGGCGCGACGACCCCGGCGCGCCTCTGGGCCGACCAAGGCCACAACCTGATCCTGCTGGCCTGCGTGTTGACCGGCAGCATCGCGCTGGTCGCGCTGCAGTCGCTGCTGAAGCAGCAGGCGATGGCCGGCAACTTCCCGATGTTGCTGCGCTGGAACTTCCACCGCCTGATGCTTGCGCAGAGCATGCACTTCTACCAGGACGAGTTCGCCGGCCGCATCGGCGCCAAGGTGATGCAGACCGCGCTGGCGGTGCGCGACGCATGGATGATCCTGGCCGAGCTGATGGTGTTCGTGGTGATCTACTTCGTCACGATCATGGCGATGCTAGGCAGCTTCGATCGCTGGCTGCTCGCGCCGTTCACCGGCTGGATGCTGTGCTACCTGGCGGCGCTCTGGTACTTCGTGCCGCGCCTGGGCAAGGTCGCGAAGGCGCAGGCCGATGCGCGCTCGATGATGACCGGGCGCATCACCGATGCGTACACCAACATCGCGACGGTAAAGCTGTTCTCGCACTCGAAGCGCGAGGCCGGCTATGCCCGCTCGGCGATGCAGGAATTTCTCGTCACGGTGCAATCGCAGATGCGGATGGTGACCGCGTTCGAGATCGTCAACCATGCGCTGAGCATGGCGCTGATCGCGAGCACCACCGGCGCGGCACTGTGGCTGTGGACGCAGGGGCAGGTCGGCGTCGGCGCACTCGCTGCGGCCACCGCGATGGCGCTTCGGCTGAACGGCATCTCGCACTGGGTGATGTGGGAGATGGCGTCGCTGTTCGAGCACATCGGCACGGTGCAGGACGGCATCAATACCTTGAGCCGGCCACACGCGGTGGTCGACCGCACCGATGCGAAACCGCTGCAGGTGAGCCAGGGCGAGGTGCGCTTCGAGAAGGTCAGCTTCGCATACGGCGGTTCGAGGCGCGTGATCGATGAGCTCTCGCTGCACATCCGGCCCGGCGAGAAGGTCAGCTTGGTCGGCCGCTCCGGGGCCGGCAAGAGCACGGTCGTGAACCTGTTGCTGCGGCTGTACGACGTCGAAGGCGGCCGCGTGCTGATCGATGGCCACGACATCGCGCACGCCACGCAAGACAGCCTGCGCGCGCAGGTCGGCATGGTCACGCAAGACACCTCGCTGCTGCACCGCTCGGTGCGCGACAACATCCTGTACGGCCGGCCCGACGCGAGCGACGCGCAGATGATCGTCGCCGCCAAGCGGGCTGAAGCCCACGAGTTCATCCTCGGCCTGACCGACCCGAAGGGCCGGGCCGGCTACGACGCGCATGTCGGCGAGCGCGGGGTCAAGCTCAGCGGCGGCCAGCGCCAGCGCATCGCGATCGCGCGCGTGATGCTGAAAGACGCGCCGATCCTGCTGCTCGACGAGGCGACGAGTGCGCTCGATTCGGAAGTCGAGGCGGCGATCCAGGCGAGCCTGTATCGCCTGATGGAGGGCAAGACCGTGGTCGCGATCGCGCACCGCCTGTCGACGATCGCAGCGATGGATCGGTTGGTCGTGCTCGACCAGGGCCGCATCGTCGAGCAGGGCGATCACCGCAGCCTGCTCGCGCAGGGCGGGCTCTACGCGCGTCTCTGGGCGCACCAGAGCGGCGGCTTTCTCGGCGAGGAAGAAGACGAGGCCGAATCGGAGCTCGCGGCGAGCTAACGCGCCGCGTGCGCGCTTCGGCCCTGCCGCAGCGTCCAGATCAGGTAGGCGACGACCGCGACGTTCAAAGTCAGGGTCGCGGCCTTGATCGCGCCCGGTTTCTCCCACAGTTCGCAGACCTCGATTGGCACGTAGATCGCGCCGCTCGCCGCGCCAAGCCACGAGGCCCAGCGGCGGTTGAACCAGAGGCCCCACGCTTCCACCCAACGCAGCGCCGAGTACGCAACCGCGAGGGCGGCAACGCCCCACAGCCGCGCATCGGTGACGTGTGCGGCGGCGTTCAGGAAGATCCCGGCGAAGTGGTTGCCCGGATCGATGTGCAGCCGCGTCACCAGCGACTCGGCGATGCGGCGCACGTCGCGGTGCAGCAGCACGAGCATGCCGAAGCCGGCGCCGAAGACGATGAATCCTTTCACGGCCTCCATCAGCGCGACGGCCTTCAGCGTGCGATGGGGCGCATACCTCTCGGGAGACGGCGTCATGGGGTGTTGTGACGGGCGGCAGGTTGTTCGGGATGCGCCGATCATTTCACACCTGCCGCCAAGTCCGCCCGCCGACGCTCGGCGCTCGTGACGGCCTACAGCGCGCCGCGCGCCGCCGTGGTGTGATCGAGGCTTCGCACACAGGATCTTTCACGCATGTCAACCCAGCCCATCACCTTGGCCCGGTTCTTTGCCGCCTACGCGGTTGCCCTCGTCGTGATGGGCGCGCTCGACGGCATCTGGCTCGGCTGGCTCGCAAAAAGTTTTTACCAAGAGCAACTCGGCGCGTTGATGGCCGACTCGGTGCGGGTGGTACCGGCCGCGCTGTACTACTTCGGCTTCCCGCTCGTGATCGTCTACCTCGCGTTGATGCCGTCATCGAGCCTCGGCGAGGCCGCGTTGCGCAGCGCCGTGCTCGGCCTCGCGGCCTTCGGTGTCTACGACCTCACCAACCTTGCGACGCTGCGCGGCTACACGGTGACGATGACCGTCGTCGACATGGCTTGGGGCACGTTGGCCACCGCGCTCGGCGGCAGCGCCGCGTACCACTTCGTCATCGGGTCGCGGACGCGCCAGATCACGTTGCCGACATCGTCGGCGACCAACAGCGCGCCCTTCGCGTCGAGGGCGACACCGACCGGCCGGCCGTTCGCCTTGCCGTCGTCGGTGAGAAATCCCGTCAGTACGTCGACCGGTTCGCCGCTCGGTTTGCCGGCGGCGAAGGGCACGAAAATCACCTTGTAGCCGCTGTGGGGCTTGCGGTTCCACGAGCCGTGCTGACCGATGAACATGCCGTTCGCGAACTGCGCCGGCAGGCTCGTGCCCTGCGACGACGCGAGGCCGAGCGAGGCGGTGTGCGGCCCGAGCGCGTAGTCGGGCGCGATCGCCTTGGCGACGAGATCGGGTCGCTGCGGTTCGACGCGCACATCGACATGCTGGCCGTAGTAGCTGTACGGCCAGCCGTAGAAGCCGCCGTCGCGCACCGAGGTCAGGTAGTCGGGCACGAGGTCGCTGCCGATCTCGTCGCGCTCGTTCGCGACCGTCCAGAGCGCACCCGTGCTCGGCTCCCACGCCATGCCGTTCGGGTTGCGGATGCCGGTCGCGAACAGCCGCTTCGTTCCGGCCTTCGGGTCGATCTGCCAGATCGCTGCGCGGCCTTCCTCGGTCGCCATCCCGTTCTCGCCAACATTGCTGTTCGAGCCGACGGTGGCGTAGAGCGCCGCGCCGTCCTTGCTCGCGATCACGTTCTTGGTCCAGTGGTGGTTGCGCGTGCCCCCGGGCAAGTCGACCACGTTGTGGCCGGGCGTGTCGATGCGCGTCGCGCCGGGCACGTAGTCGTATCGCACGATGCCGTTCGAGTTCGCGACGTACAGGTCGGTTCCGACGAGCACCATGCCGAACGGCGAGGTCAGGTTGTCGAGGAAGACGCTGCGCGTCTCGGCCACACCGTTGCCATCGGTGTCGCGCAGCAGCGTGATGCGGTTCGCGCTCGGCGGCGCGGCGCCGGCCCGCTTCATCACGAGGCCCATGACCCAGCCCTTGATGCCTTTGCCGTCGTCGGGCTTCGGCGGCGCATTGGTCTCTGCCACGAGTACGTCGCCGTTCGGAAGCACATACAACCAGCGCGGGTGGTCGAGGCCGGCGGCGAAGGCGTTGACCTGCGTGCCGGCCGGGCCGATCGGCTTCGTGCCCTCGGCCCAGCCTTGCGCGGGCGCGATGTTCACGGTCGGCAGCAGCGTTTTGTTCGGCGCGGGCAGGGTCGGGCTCGGGCCGGTGCCGGCCGAAACCGGCAAGGTCGCGACATCGCCGCAGCCGGCGAGGGCGGTCGCCGCCGCGATCAGGAGAAGGG
>JANXVK010000353.1 GCA_025351675.1 Rhizobacter sp. | reverse complement strand
GTAAAAACGCGCATTGACGCCGGCCTCGCGGGCCGCCTTGATCAGCAAGGTCAGGTCGTTGCCCCAGTTGCCGGTCAGCACAGCTTGGGCGCCGCTCGCCTTGATCTTCGCGGCGAGCGGCGCCCAAGCTGTGCTGACCGGCAACTGGGGCAACGACCTGACCTTGCTGATCAAGGCGGCCCGCGAGGCCGGCGTCAATGCGCGTTTTTACACGTTCTACGGGAACGGGCTGGGCGCGCCGGCTGCCATCGGCGACGCGGGTGTCGACCGCGTGCTCGCGGTGGCGGAGTGGCATCCGAACGTCGGCAGCGCGGCGTCGGAGCGTTTCTACGCAAGCTTTCGCGAGCGCTTCCCGAAGCCGGCCGACGATTACGTGCACGCTCGCATGCAGGTGATGGTCGAGATGCTCGCGAGCGCGATCGAACGCGCGCGCAGCACCGACGCGGTCGCGGTTGCGCGTGCGCTCGAAGGCATGAAGCTCGATCGCACGACGCTCGGGGGATTTCACGAGGGCACGATGCGCGCGGCCGATCATCAGTTCATCCAGCCGCTGTATGTCAGCATGATGGCGCGTGTTGGGAGCGCCGGCGTGCCGCACGACAATGAAGGCTCCGGCTTCGGCTTTCGCACGGTTCGCTACTTCGAGCCGCGCCAGACCGAGCAGTCCACGACGTGCCAGATGCAACGTCCCGAAGGACCGTGATGCGACAGGTCATTGATCAACTCCCCGGCTCGAAGATCCGCGAGGTCGCGAACGCCGGCCTCGGCCGCGCCGACGTGCTGCCGTTCTGGTTCGGCGAGAGCGACGAACCCACGCCGGCCTTCATTCGCGACGCCGCGATCCGTTCGCTGAACGACGGCGAGACCTTCTACTCGCACAACCTCGGCTTGCCGGAGTTGCGCGAGGCGCTTTCGGGCTACGTGTCGTCGCTGCACCGGCCGGTCGGCGCCGACCGCATCGCCGTCACCTCGTCGGGCGTGAACGCGCTGATGCTCGCGATGCAGGCGCACGTGGGCGCGGGCGACGAGGTCGTCGTCGTGGTGCCGGTGTGGCCGAATCTCACGGCGCAGCCTTTGATCCTCGGCGCGAATGTCAAGCGTGTCTCGCTGACGGTGAAGCAGGGCGCTTGGCAGCTCGACATGGCGACGCTGCTGGCGGCAGTCACTTCGCAGACCAAGGTGCTGCTCGTCAACGCGCCGAACAACCCGACCGGCTGGACGCTGAGCCGCGCCGAGCAGGAGGCGATCCTCGCGCATTGCCGGCGCACCGGCACCTGGATCGTCGCCGACGAGGTCTACGAGCGTGTCTACTTCAAGCCCCGCAGCGCGTCCGCCGCCGAGCTTCCTCAACTCGGGCGCGCGCACCCTCGGGGGGCAGGAGCCGCAGGCGACGTGGAGGCCCCATCGTGCGCGCCGAGCTTCTTGGATGTCGCCGAGCCTGACGACCGCCTCGTCGTCGCCCACAGCTTCTCGAAAAGCTTCCTGATGACCGGCTGGCGGCTCGGCTGGTTGGTCATGCCGCCGGTGCTTGTGCCGGCGATGGGCAAGCTGATCGAGTTCAATACGTCCTGCGCGCCGGTTTTCATCCAGCGCGCCGGGCTCGCGGGCTTGGCCGGTGCCGCCGACTTCGTGCCTGGGCTGATCGGCCGACTGCAGCGCTGCCGCGACACCTTGCTGCCGCAGCTCGCCGCACTGCCGGGCGTGCAGGTCGCGATGCCCGAAGGCGGCATGTACGCGTTCTTCCGCATCGAGGGTCACGATGACTCGTTGAGCCTCGCCAAGCGCCTCGTCACCGAGGCGGGCCTCGGCTTGGCGCCCGGTGCAGCGTTCGGCGACGAGGCCGAAGGCTGGCTGCGCTGGTGCTTCGCGTCCCGCGAGCCTGCGCGGCTGACGCAGGGGGTCGAGCGGCTCAAAGTCTTCCTCGGGCTATAATCCGCAGGTTTTGCGTTCGACGGGCGACCGTTGGACAAAAAAACAAAGGCACGCCACTGGTCGGTTTCACCGGTGTGCGCAAGTGGAGTCCCAATCCTTTTACAGGGAAGCGGGGCGCAACCGAGACCGTGGCATTCCGCAATGGCGCACAAACAAGCGTTGGGGTGACTCGGTTTCATGAACTGGAAACGAGACATGTCCAACGCCACCATCGACAAAGCGGCCATCGTCGCCGAGCACGCCCGCGGCACCGGCGACACCGGATCGCCCGAAGTGCAAGTCGCGATCCTCACCGCGCGCATCAACGACTTGACGCCGCACTTCAAGGCCCACATGAAGGACCACCACGGTCGCCGTGGCCTGCTGAAGATGGTCAACCAGCGCAAGAGCCTGCTGGCCTACCTGAAAGACCGTGACGCCCCGCGTTACATCGCCCTGATCCAGAAGTTGGGTCTGCGCAAGTAATCGAAGCTGGAGCAAGAGAGCCTGTCTGGAATTCGCCAGCACAGGCTCTTCGTTTTTTGTCGACCCAGGAGCAGCCGGTGCTGCTGTGTCATTCCACCGATGTTCTTGTCAAAAGAGCACCTCTGGAATGGCATCGTGCCCAAAGTTCCGCGAGGTTCCGTCACCAGGGTCTGACGCGACACAACAACCGGAGAGACACGCATGAGCATGTTCAACAAAGTCACCAAGACCTTCCAATGGGGTCAGCACACCGTCATCCTCGAGACCGGTGAAATCTCCCGCCAAGCCGGCGGCGCGGTGATCGTCAACATCGAAGATACCGTGGTGCTCGCGACCGTCGTCGCCGCCAAGAACCCGAAGCCGGGCCAGGATTTCTTCCCGCTGACTGTCGACTACATCGAAAAGACGTATGCGGCCGGCAAGATCCCCGGCAGCTTCTTCAAGCGCGAAGGCCGCCCGAGCGAGCTCGAGACGCTGACCTCGCGCCTGATCGACCGCCCGCTGCGCCCGCTGTTCCCCGAAGGCTTCTACAACGAAGTGCAGGTCGTCGTTCACGTGTTGTCGCTGAACCCTGAAGTCTCGGCCGACATCGCCGCGCTGATCGGCTCATCGGCCGCGCTGGCAATCTCGGGCATCCCGTTCAACGGCCCGATCGGCGCCGCGCGCGTCGGCTATGTCAACGGCCAGTACGTGCTGAACCCGGGCAAGACGCAACTGCTCGAATCGAAGATGGACCTGATCGTCGCCGGCACCGAAAGCGCCGTGTTGATGGTCGAGTCGGAAGCGCAGCAACTGAGCGAAGAGATCATGCTCGGCGGCATCGTGTTCGGTCACGAGCAGGGCAACATCGCCGTCAACGCGATCCACGAGCTCGTGCGTGACGCCGGCAAGCCGGCCTGGGACTGGGCTGCGCCTGCCAAAGACGAAGCCTTCATCGCCAAGGTCGTGGCGCTGGCCGAGAAGCCGCTGCGCGACGCGTACCAGATTCGCTCGAAGCAGGCCCGCACCCACGCCACCCGTGCCGTGACGGCTGCCACCGCGGCTGCGCTGCAAGCCGAAGGCGCGGCCTTCGACAAGGTCGGCCTCGACAACGTGCTGTTCGACATCGAAGCGCGCATCGTGCGCAGCCAGATCCTGGCCGGCGAGCCACGCATCGACGGCCGCGACACCCGCACCGTGCGTGCGATCGAGATCCGCAACAGCGTGCTGCCGCGCGCCCACGGTTCGTCGCTGTTCACGCGTGGCGAGACGCAGGCGCTGGTCGCCGCCACGCTCGGCACCGCGCGCGACGCGCAGCGCATCGATGCACTGGCCGGTGAGTTCACCGAGCACTTCATGATGCACTACAACATGCCTCCGTTCGCCACCGGCGAAACCGGTCGCGTGGGCACGCCGAAGCGCCGCGAAATCGGCCACGGCCGCCTCGCCAAGCGCGCGCTGGTCGCGGTGCTGCCGAGCCAGGCTGACTTCCCGTACTCGATGCGCGTGGTCTCGGAAATCACCGAATCGAACGGCTCCTCGTCGATGGCCTCGGTGTGCGGCGGCTGCCTCGCGCTGATGGACGCCGGCGTGCCGTTAAAGGCGCACGTCGCCGGCATCGCAATGGGCCTGATCAAGGACGGCGCCAAGTTCGCCGTGCTGACCGACATCCTCGGCGACGAAGATCACCTCGGCGACATGGACTTCAAGGTCGCCGGCACGACCGCCGGCGTGACCGCGCTGCAGATGGACATCAAGATCCAGGGCATCACGAAGGAAATCATGCAGGTT
>JANXVK010000352.1 GCA_025351675.1 Rhizobacter sp. | reverse complement strand
CGCCGGCTTCAGCATGTTGCCCGCGTCGATGGCGCCCTCGGCCTTGCCCGCACCGACCATGGTGTGGATCTCGTCGATGAAGACGATGGTCTGGCCTTCATCGGCCGCCACTTCCTTCAGCACGCTCTTGAGCCGCTCCTCGAACTCACCGCGGAACTTCGCGCCGGCCAGCAGCAAGGCCATGTCGAGCACGAGCACGCGCTTGTTCTTCAACGAATCGGGCACTTCTCCGGCGACGATGCGCTGCGCCAGGCCTTCGACGATCGCGGTCTTGCCGACGCCCGGCTCGCCGATCAGCACCGGATTGTTCTTGGTGCGGCGCTGCAGCACCTGGATCGCACGCCGAATCTCGTCGTCGCGGCCGATCACCGGGTCGAGCTTGCCAAGCCTCGCGCGCTCCGTCAGGTCGAGCGTGTATTTCTTCAGCGCCTCGCGCTGGCCTTCGCCTTCCGCGGTGTCCATCTTCTGGCCACCGCGCACCGATTCGATCGCGGCTTCGAGCGCCTTGCGCGTCAGGCCGTGGCCCCGCACGATGCCACCGAGGTCGGTCTTGGCCTCTGCGAGCGCGAGCAGGAACATCTCGCTCGCGATGAACTGGTCGCCGCGTTTGCCGGCTTCCTTCTCCGACGACTGCAGCAGCGCGGCGAGGTCGCGGCCGGGCTGCACGACCTGGTCGCCGCCCTGCACTTGCGGCAGCCCGCGCACGGCGACGTCGAGCGCGGTCTTGAGCGCGGCACTGTTCGCGCCGGCGCGGTCGAGCAGGGCTTTCGGGCCGTCGGCTTGGGCGAGCATCGCGGCCAGCACGTGGGCCGGTTCGATGTACGGGTTGTCGTTGGTGACCGCGATGCTCTGGGCATCCGCGAGCGCTTCCTGGAACTTGGTGGTGAGCTTGTCGATGCGCATGGGGAAACTTCTCCGATTGCGTTGGACATGGGGGAATCTGCCGAATTTTCAAGCCGCCGGTGGCGCCGCGCCTTGCACCCGATCGATCAGCGCGCGATCACCCAGTAGCCCAGCGCAGCGCAGGCCAGCGAGCCCAGCAGGTGCGCAGCGCTGTGCGCGAATGCCACCGCGAACTGGCCACGATGAAGCAGGACGAGCGACTCGCCGGAAAACGACGAGAACGTCGTGAGCCCGCCGAGGAATCCGGTCACCAGCAGCAGGCGCAGCAACTCGTTCGGCGAGCGCTCGAAGAATGCCAGCGCAACTCCGACCAGCAGTCCGCCGACGCAGTTGACGAGCAGCGTGCCGAGCGGGAAGCCCGCCCACTGCGCGTTCAGCCACAGCCCGGCCCACCAGCGTGCAAGCCCGCCGATCGCCGCGCCGACCGCGACGGCGATGAGCTGCAGCCAAGGCAGCGCCGTCGTCAAGGCGCCTCCGGCACTGCGTTCCCGGCGACGATCCCCCAGCGCGCGATAGCCGCGTCGTCGCTGCTGCGCGCATCGACCCAGCGCGCGCCGTCGGGCGTCTGCTCCTTCTTCCAGAACGGCGCCTGGGTCTTCAGGTAGTCCATCAGGAACTCGCACGCCTGAAACGCCTGGCCGCGGTGCGCCGAGGTGACGGCGACCATCATGATCTGGTCCTGCGGTTGCAGCAGGCCGACGCGGTGGATCACGCGGGCACCGCGGATGTCGAAGCGGCGCTGTGCCTCGTCGATCATCGCTTCGATCGCGCGTTCGGCCATGCCCGGGTAGTGTTCGAGTTCCATCGAACTCACGCCGAGGCCGTCGTTGCGGTCGCGCACGGTGCCGATGAACGACGCGACGGCGCCGACGCCTGCGTCACCGGCGCGCAACGCGGCGAGTTCGGCGCCGAGGTCGAAGTCGGCGGTCTGGACGACGACGCGAGGCGCGTTCATTTCAGCCGCCGGTCACGGGGGGGAAGAACGCCAACTCGGCGCCGTCGCCGACGATCGCCGGTTCGTCGCACAGCACCTGGTTCAACGCGCTGCGCAATGTCTTGCCGCGGGCGAGCGCGCTCGCGTGCGCGCCGCCGCGCGCGATCAGCGCATCGCGCACCGCGCCGACGCTGCTGCCTTCGGCCACATCGATCACCTCGCTCGCGCCGAGCGCCTCGCGGATCGATGCGAAGTAGCGCACCGTGAGCTTCACGACAGCAACTCCGCGAACGACATGAAGTCGACCAAGTCGCCCTTTGCGATGAGTTGCCCTTCGGGCGTGTCGACCACGCCGTCACCCCAGACCGCCGAAGTCATCACGCCCGAACTCTGGTTCGGGAACAGGTCGAGCCCGCCAGTGTCGTTGCGGCGCACGCGCAGGAACTCGCGGCGTTTGTCCGGCTTCGGCCAGTCGAAATCGGCGCGCTGCTTCGTGCGGATCGGCGTGAGCGCTGTCGCGCCCTGCAGACGCAGCAGCACCGGCCGCACCATCAGCATGAACGTGATGAAGCTCGATACCGGGTTGCCGGGCAGCCCGACGATGTACGCGGCCGTGCCATCGGGCCGCAGCACTTCGCCGAACGCCAGCGGCTTGCCGGGCTTGATCGCGATCTGCCAGAGCTCGATGCGGCCCTCGGCCTGCACGGCGGGGCGCAGGTGATCTTCTTCGCCGACCGAGACGCCGCCCGAGGTGACGATCAGGTCGTTGCCCTGCGCGGCGCGGCGCAAGGCCGCGCGCGTCGCGTCGAGCCGGTCAGGGACGATGCCGAGATCGGTGCAGTCGCAGCCCAGCGCCTGGATCGCGGCGCGCAAGGTAAAGCGGTTCGAGTTGTAGATCGCGCCGGGCTTGAGCGGCTCGCCGGGCATCGCGAGTTCGTCGCCGGTCGAGAACAGCGCGACGCGCGGGCGGCGCGCGACCCGCAACGTGGCGGCGCCAACGGTCGCGGCGAGGCCGAGCGCCTGCGGCGTCAAGCGCGTGCCGGCGGGCAATACGACATCACCAGCGCGCACGTCTTCGCCGCGGCGGCGGATCCACTGACCGCTCGCCGGAACGAGGTTGACGCGAACGCCCTCGTCGACCCTGTCGTGTACGACTTCGCACTGCTCCTGCATCACGACCGCATCGGCGCCGGCCGGCACCTGCGCGCCGGTAAAGATACGCGCCGCCGTGCCGGGCTGCAGCGGCTGGCCGACGACGCCGGCCGGGATGCGCTGGCTCACCGGCAGCACGGTACCGAGCGCCGGCACATCGGCTGCGCGCATCGCGTAGCCGTCCATCGAGGTGTTGTCGGCCGGCGGGACGTCGAGGGTCGAACGCACGTCGGCCTGGAGCACCCGGCCGAGCGCGTCGAAGGTCGAGAGCGATTCGTGCTGGCTCCCGGGCATAGGCGCAACAGCAGCGAGCAGGCGGGCGAGCGCCTCGTCCAGGGTCAGCATCGGTGCGCGTTGAGGTTGCATGCGCTCAGGCGTCCCTGTTCAAGATTCGGCGGCGATGAAAGCCTTGACCTTCGCCACGTCGGCCGGCATCACCTCGAAGCGTTTCGGCAGCTTCTCGATGCCAACCATCGCGGCCGGGCGATCGGGTTCGCGGCCGATGGCTTCGACGATCGTCTCGGCGAACTTCGCGGGCAGCGCGGTTTCGAGCACGATCGTCGGGATGCCCGGCGTGAGGTGCTCGCGCGCGACCTTCAGGGCGTCGGCCGTGTGCGTGTCGACGACCGTGCCGAAACGCTTGTCGGTGTCGCGGATCGTCGCGAGCCGGTCGGCGTGCGTGCTGCTGCCGGAGACGAAGCCGTAGCCTTCGATGCGCGCGAACTCGTCCTTCGTGATCGTGAACGCGCCACCGCGGTCGAGCTCGGTCTTGAACAGGTCGCGCGTGCGCCCCGCATCGCGCCCAAGCAGGTCGAACACGAAGCGCTCGAAATTCGAAGCCTTGGAAATGTCCATCGACGGGCTCGACGTCTCATGCGTTTCCGCCGAACTGCGCACCCGGTAGGTGCCGGTGCGGAAGAACTCGTCGAGCACGTTGTTCTCGTTGGTCGCGAGCACGAGTTGGGCGATCGGCAGGCCCATCATCCTTGCGACATGGCCGGCACAGATGTTGCCGAAGTTGCCGGACGGCACCGCGAAGGTCACCTTCTCATCACCCGATTTCGTGGCCTGGAAGTAGCCGGCGAAGTAGTAGACGACCTGCGCGAGCAAGCGCGCCCAGTTGATCGAGTTCACCGTGCCGATGCGGTACTCGCGCTTGAACGCGAGGTCGTTCGAGACCGCCTTGACGATGTCCTGGCAATCGTCGAACACGCCTTCGATCGCGATGTTGTGGATGTTCGCGTCTTGCAGGCTGAACATCTGCGCCTGCTGGAACGGGCTCATGCGGCCCTTCGGCGAGAGCATGAAGACGTTGACGCCTTTCTTCCCGCGCATCGCGTACTCGGCCGCGCTGCCGGTGTCGCCGGAGGTCGCACCGAGAATATTCAGGTGCTGGTCGCGGCGCGCGAGTTCGTACTCGAACAGGTTTCCGAGCAACTGCATCGCCATGTCCTTGAACGCCAAAGTCGGGCCGTTCGACAGGGCCTGGATGTAGACGCCGGGCTCGAGCACGCGCAGCGGCACGATTTGCGGAGTGCCGAAGACTTGCTCGGTATAGGTCTTCGCGACGAGCGCGCGCAGGTCGGCCGCGGGGATGTCGTCGATGTACAGCGAGAGAATCTCGAACGCGAGCGCATGGTACGCAAGGCCGCGCCACTTGGCGAGCGTTGCGCCGTCGACCTTCGGGTAGGTCATCGGCAGGTACAGCCCGCCGTCCGGCGCCAAGCCCTCGAGCAGGATCTCGCAGAAGCTGCGTTCCGCCTTGTCGCCGCGCGTGCTGATGTACTTCAAGACAACTCTTCCTTGCGGATGCGCACGATCGGCGCGAGCACGGTCGGCAGCGCCTGCATCAGCGCGATCGCCTTGTTCATGCGGCCCTCGACCGTGTCGTGGGTCAGGATGATCACGTCGGTCTGCGCTTCGCCTTCGGCGCCCGCCTCGCTGGAGGCGCCTCCCGCGCCAGGGCGCTGCAGCAGCGCCTCGATCGAGATATCGCTCTCGGCCAGGATCGCGGTGATCCGCGCGAGCACACCGGCTTGGTCCTTCACCTGCAAGCGCAGGTAGAACGCGGTGACGACCTCGTCGATGGTGAGGATGCGCGTGTCCTGCAGCGAACCAGGCTGGAACGCCAGGTGCGGCACGCGATGATCCGGGTCGGCGGTGTGCAGCCGCGTGATGTCGACCAGGTCGGCGATCACCGATGACGCGGTCGGCTCGGCGCCTGCCCCCTTGCCGTAGTACAGCGTGCTGCCGACGGCGTCGCCCTGGACCATCACCGCGTTCATCGCGCCCTCGACGTTCGCGATCAGACGTTTGGCCGGCACCAGCGTCGGGTGCACGCGCAGCTCAATGCCTTCGACCGTGCCGGCGGATGTTGACAAGCTCCGCCGCTTCGTGATGCCCAGCAGCTTGATGCGGTAGCCGAGTTGCTCGGCGTAACGGATGTCGGCGGCGTTCAGCTTCGCGATGCCCTCGACATACGCCTTGTCGAACTGCACCGGCACGCCG
>JANXVK010000328.1 GCA_025351675.1 Rhizobacter sp. | reverse complement strand
AGCAAGGGCCTCGGCAAGGGCTGCGCGAGCGCGCTGGTGCGCGAGGGTGTGAATGTGGTGATCACGGCGCGAGGGGTGGAAGCGCTCGAGGCGACGGCGTCCGAACTGCGCGCCTTGAGTCTCGAACATCGCGGCGGTGAGGTGCGCGTGGTCGCGGGTGACATCACAACCGAAGCCGGCCGCACGGCCGCGCTGGCGGCGTGCCCGCAGGTCGACATCCTCGTCAACAACGCCGGCGGGCCGCCGCCCGGCGACTTCCGCGACTGGGATCGCGACGCCTGGATCAAGGCGCTCGACGCCAACATGCTGACGCCGATCGAACTGATCCGCGCGACCGTCGACGCGATGGCCGCGCGCGGCTATGGCCGCGTCGTCAACATCACGTCGGGCGCCGTCAAGGCGCCGATCGGCGTGCTCGGGCTGAGCAACGGCGCGCGCAGCGGGCTGACGGGCTTCGTCGCCGGTCTCGCCCGCGGCAGCATCGCCGCGCGCGGCGTGACCATCAACGGCCTGTTGCCGGGCGCATTCGACACCGATCGCCTGCGCACCACCTTGCACGCCGGCGCCGTCAAGGCCGGGCAGGACCCGCAAGCCGCCAGGCTCGCGCGCGAGCAGACCATCCCGGCGCGCCGCTTCGGCAGCGCCAACGAGTTCGGCGCGGTGTGCGCGTTCCTGTGCAGCGTGCACGCGGGGTATCTGACGGGGCAGAACGTGTTGCTGGATGGCGGGGCATACGCGGGGACGTTTTGACGCCCGAACGCGCAGGCACGATTCCAATTTGGAGGCGGCGGGGGGCAAAGTGGGACTCGTCGGAGCCCCCTTCACCGCTGATCAGCGATTTACTTCCTGATACCAGTAGCGTCGCTTGCGCGGCGTGTCGTTCGGCGGTAGCGGTTCGCTGACTTCGAGTCCGGACTGTTTGGTGTTGGGCGCACCAATGACGAATGTCTTGAGAATCGTTCCCGAACCATCCGGCTTCGCGACCGAGACCACACCGACCACGGGGCCCGGGGGAAGGCCGCCGCCGGTGATAACGGAAGACGTCGGCGTGGTGCAGAACAGCGGCATTGCATAGGCCTTTGCCAGCCCGAGATTGGCTGAACAGGTGTTTCCGGAAAGCGCGCTTGGGCGGTTGGTTCCGAAGTAGCTCGTCCCACCGATGGACGCCGCAGCGTTCACGACCTTCTCGCCTTGAGCGAGTGTGACGTAGCAGCCGCTCTGGGGCGTGCTGCCGGTGGCCGAGGCAGCAACGAGGTCCGACCAGACGATCGCCGTGTAGCCAACAGGAAGTCCCTTCGCGACATTGCGGTCGAAAATCTGGAAATAGTGGTCTTGGGTCGCGCTGAGCAGGGGCTTTTCCCGATCGCCCGAACCGACACCCAGTTCGATGAAAGATCCCGTGAGCACCACGTCGGGCGCGAAGAAAAACTTCCGACTCGAAATGGTCCCGGCGCTCAAATCCGCCACCTTGTAAATTTTCCAATTCACTGGCAACACGGCGGCTCCGGCGCTGTCCTCGAAATCCATGCGATAAATTTGTCCACCGAGATCCACCGCGTACGCGCGGTCAACGATCTGGTCGTAATCTGAATCAACAAGCGCGACATCCGCTGCGACGCTTCTCCCGATGCTGCCCGTATAGGGCACGCTCATCGTTACAAACGTAGTCAACACGGCGCCCGTCGTCGCATCGAGGGCGTAGATCGCGTTGCCCATCGTGGTCGTCCCCGGGACGTTCAAATCCTCGGCTGTCGCGTCGTATCCCCCGCCGAAAATCAGCACGGGGTTGGGTTGGCCTTTGATTTTCGCGACCTTGGCTGCCGACCAGGTTTGACCGAGCAAGCCCATACCGGCGGTGGCGTTGGTGACCTTCCACATGAATTTAGGCGACGTCGGGTCCGTCACGTCGAACGCGTAGAGTTGTCGACCGCCTCGCCGCATGCCGACAAAGATGTACACCTTGTTGCCAGATGAAGCGATCTTGCGATACACCGTGATCGGTCCGTCGATGAAGTAGTCGCGCGGCGTCGCCACTGCCGCTGCGGCGGTGGTCGACAAGCGGATGTCAGGGCCGTTGATCTTCAGGCGGTTCAGCTTGCCGAACATTTCTTCCGGCACGAAACTCCAGAGCTCGTCGCCGCCGTCCGTGGTTGACTGGTTGCCCTTGATCGCGTGAAGCATGCCGTCGTTGCCGCCGTAAAAGACCACGACCCCG
>JANXVK010000300.1 GCA_025351675.1 Rhizobacter sp. | reverse complement strand
CCGGAAGGTGGCCTGTCACCCTCGGAAGAAGCGCTCGCGCGCGCCGCCGGCTTCGCGCCGGTTTCGCTCGGCGCGCGTGCCGATGTCGACCGCGAACTGGCGCTGCCTGTCACGCTCGCGCTCGGCATGCCGGCCAACGAGCGCATGGACACGGTGATCGAGAAAGCCACCGAGCTCGGCGCCGTCGCGATCCAGCCGCTGCTGTGCGAGCGCTCGGTGCTGCGCCTGGCCGGGGAGCGCGCGCAGAAGAGGCACGCCCACTGGCAGGCGGTCGCGCTCGCGGCGAGCGAGCAGAGCGGCCGCACGCGGGTGCTGCAGGTGGCGCCGGTGCGCTCGCTGGCCGAGTGGCTGCGCGCGTTGCCGACCGATGCGCGGGTGCGATGGGTACTGAGCTTCGACGACGCGAAACCGCTCGCGTCGCTCGCGCCGCCGCGCGCGGGCGTGGTCTCGCTGAGCGGACCGGAAGGTGGCCTGTCACCCTCGGAAGAAGCGCTCGCGCGCGCCGCCGGCTTCGCGCCGGTTTCGCTCGGCGCGCGTGTGCTGCGTGCCGACACCGCGCCGCTCGCGCTGCTCGCGCATTTGTCGATCGGCAACCCATGACGGTGCCGCGGGACGCCGAGCCGGGCCGCCGTGGGCCACGTAGGGGTCCACAGTCGTGGCCCCAAGAGGGTCGATCGCCGTACCCGGCGATCGGGGTGTTGTCATGAACTTCCGGTTGCTGCTGCTCACGCTGTGCCAAGGCCTGTTTCTCACCAACAACGTCACCTTCATCGCGATCAACGGCCTGGTCGGCCTGAGCCTCGCACCGACGGCGTGGATGGCGACTCTGCCGATCACCGGCTACGTTGCCGGCAGCGCGCTGTGTGCCGGGCTGGTCGCGAAGCACCAGCGCGCATGGGGCCGCCAGCGCGCGTTCCAGGCGGGGCTGTGCGTCGCGATGGTGTCGAGTGCGCTGTGCGCGTACGCGGCGGTGTCGCACAACTTCTGGTTGCTCGTCGCCGCGACCGTGCTCGCCGGCTACTACAACGCGAACGCCGGGCTGTATCGCTTCGCGGCGACCGAGATCGTCGCGCCGGCGTTCAAGGAACGCGCGATCTCGTGGGTGCTCGCCGGCGGCATCATCGGTGCCGTGGCCGGGCCGAACCTCGCGAGCGCGACCCGTGATGCGCTGCCGGTCGCGTTCGCCGGCGCGTACGCGGCGCTGGTCGGCGTCGCGTTGCTGGCCTTGCTGACGATCTCGTTCATCGAGTTTCCGCCGCTGCCGAAGCCGACCGCCGCCGCGCCCGGCCGGCCGCTGCGCGAGATCGCGCGCCAGCCCGTGTTCATCGTCGCGGTCGCGGGGTGCGCGCTCGGCTACGGCGTGATGAACCTGCTGATGGCCGCGACGCCGATCGCGATGGCGCAGTGCGCGCACCCGTTCGCAAGCACCGCGCTGGTGCTCGAATGGCATGTGCTCGGCATGTTCGTGCCGAGCTTCTTCACCGGCGCGCTGATCAAGCGCTTCGGCTGCCTGCCGGTGATGGCGGTCGGCGTGCTGCTCAACGCAATTTGCATTGCGGTGGCGCTGTCGGGGGTCGAGCTGATGCACTTCGTCGCAGCGCTGCTGACGCTCGGCGTCGGCTGGAACTTCCTGTTCATCGGCGGCACCACGCTGTTCATGCAGGCGTATCGGCCCGAAGAGAAAACGACCGCGCAGGCCGCGATGGACACGGTGATTTTCACCACCATGACACTGACGTCGTTCAGCTCCGGCGCGCTCGTCACCACCAGTGGCTGGACAATGCTGAACCTGGGCTCGATCGTGCCGGTGCTGCTCGCCGGCTTTGCCATCGGGTGGCTTGCGCTGCAGCGCCGCACTGAGCAGAATCAGGCTCCAACCTGAGGAGTGACGAGATGAGTTTGCTTGAATCGGTGATCGGTGCCTTGGCCAACGCCCAGCCCGGCGCGCAGCCCCCCGCGGCCGGCGCGACGCAGGGCGCGCCCGGCTCGGTGTTGTTGAGCTCGGTGATCGCGATGCTGGCCAACGGGCAACATGCGCAAGGTGCCGGCGTGGGTGGTCTGGGCGACCTGATCGGTCGTTTCACGCAAGGTGGCATGGGCGACGTGATCGACTCGTGGATCGGTCAGGGCCAGAACGCACCGATCTCGGGCGATCAGCTCTCGAACGTGCTCGGCTCGGACGCGATCGGCAAGATCGCCGCGCAGCTGGGTCTGTCGCATGGCGAGACGGCCGGTCAGCTCTCGCAGATGTTGCCCGAGGTCGTCAGCCGCCTCACGCCGAACGGCGAAGCGCCGAGCGGTGGTTTCGGCGACGACATGGGCGCGCTGCTCGGGCAGCTGATGCCGAAGCGCTAGGAGTCTGGGCGGCAGACGCTTTGACACCAGTTTGATGTGGGCAATGCAGAGGGCTTGGCGTCGTTTGCGCTACCGGCGCACCCTGTGGACGTTGGCAGAGGGACGAGGGCGGCGCAGCGAGTCCTGCGATGTGCCT
>JANXVK010000195.1 GCA_025351675.1 Rhizobacter sp. | reverse complement strand
GTGCGCTCGATGATCGGCCTGGTGCCGCAAGAGCTGACGACCGATGCGTTCGAGACCGTCCGGGCGACCGTCTCGTTCAGCCGCGGCCTGTTCGGCAAGGCGCCCGATCCGGCGCACATCGAGAAGACGCTGCGCGCGCTGTCGCTGTGGGACAAGAAGGACAGCAAGATCATGACGCTCTCGGGCGGCATGAAACGGCGCGTGATGATCGCCAAGGCGCTGTCGCACGAGCCGCGCGTGCTGTTCCTCGACGAGCCGACCGCCGGCGTCGACGTGACCTTGCGCAAGGACATGTGGGCGATGGTGCGCGAGCTGCGCGAATCGGGCGTGACGATCGTGCTGACCACCCACTACATCGAAGTGGCCGAGGACATGGCCGACCGCGTCGGCGTGATCAGTCAGGGCAAGATCATCCTCGTCGAAGACAAGGTCGCGCTGATGAAGAAGCTCGGCAAGAAGCAGCTGACGGTGCAACTGCAGACGCCGCTCGAGCAGGTGCCGGCGAGCTTGGCCGCGCACGCGCTGGTGCTCAGCGCCGACGGCCATGAGCTCGCCTGGGCCTACGACCCGCGCGCCTCAACGGGCGCGGTCGCCGCGCTGCTCGACGACCTGAGCGCCGCCGGCATCAAGCTGAAAGACCTGCAGACGACGCAGAGCTCGCTCGAAGACATCTTCGTCAGCCTGGTCGAGGAGAAGCAATGAACTCCGCTCGACCGCCATGGGCCATGAAGGGGCCCTTTCGGACCCCCGGAGTTCGCACCGCAGTGCGCAGCACGGAGGTTTTCCAATGAACTGGCACGCGATCAAGGCGATCTACCACTTCGAGATGGCGCGCACCTGGCGCACGATCACGCAGAGCATCATCTCGCCGGTGCTGTCGACCGCCCTCTACTTCGTCGTCTTCGGCTCGGCCATCGGCTCGCGCATCGCGGAGATCGACGGTGTGAGCTACGGCGCCTTCATCGTGCCGGGTTTGATCATGCTGTCGGTGCTGACGCAAAGCATCTCGAACGCGTCGTTCGGCATCTACTTTCCGAAGTTCACCGGCACGATCTACGAGCTGCTCTCGGCGCCGATCTCGCATGTCGAGATCGTGCTGAGCTACGTCGGCGCGGCGGCGACGAAATCGGTCGTGATCGGGTTGATCATCCTCGCGACCGCGGCGCTGTTCGTGCCGATCCACATCGAGCACCCGGTGTGGATGTTCCTGTTCCTGGTGTTGACCGCGGTCACGTTCAGCCTGTTCGGTTTCATCATCGGCATCTGGGCCGACGGCTTCGAGAAGCTGCAGCTGATCCCGATGCTCATCGTGATGCCGCTGACCTTTCTCGGCGGCCCGTTCTACTCGATCAAGATGCTGCCGCCGCTGTGGCAGCAGCTCTCGATGCTGAACCCGTCGGTCTACCTGATCAGCGGCTTTCGCTGGAGCTTCTTCGGCCAGTCCGAACTCCACATCGGCGTCAGCTTCTCGGTCACGCTGGTGTTCTTCTTTATTGCGCTGTGGGCCGCGACCTGGATCCTGAAGACCGGCTGGCGCATCAAAGCCTGATGGGGCCCCCGGCGCGGGGTACCGCGCCACCCCCCGTGGGGGTGCAGGGCCGCTTGGGGCGGCCCGGCGCTGGCCCCGCTCTCGGTCACCAGCCGCCCTTGGCCATCATCTCGTCGTAGCGGCGCTGCATCTCTTCGGGCGCGACCTTCTCGATCTCGTGGCCGAGCAGCCACTGGTGGCCGAACGGGTCGCGCACACGGCACGAGCGCTCGCCGTAAAACTGGTCGGTCGTTGGCATCTCGAGCGTGGCCCCGCACGCCACCGCGTGCGCCGCGAGCGCGTCGCAGTCGTCGACATGCAGATGGATCGACGCGCCCAGCACCTTGCCCGAGGTCGGCGCGAGCAGGTCGAACTCGGGGTACGCCTCGCTGAGCATCAGCGTGATCGGACCGAGCTTCAGTTCGGCATGGCCGATGCGACCCGAGGGTTCGCTCAGGCGGAACGTCTCGACCGCGCCGAACGCGCGGGTGTAGAAATCGATCGCCTTCGCGGCACCTTCGACGCGCAGATAGGGAAAGGCTTCGTGGATGGTCATCGGAACTCCTTCGAGGTGTGGCCGAATCATGGACCTGCATGCACGGCGCGGTCTTGAACAAATTTTCAGTCGGGCGATGCGACGTGCGTGGCGAACGCGGTCGCGTGGCGCCGGTAGTGGCCCGGCGTCATGCCCGCCAGTTCGCTGAACTGGCGCGACATGTGGGCTTGGTCGGCGT
>JANXVK010000181.1 GCA_025351675.1 Rhizobacter sp. | reverse complement strand
CCACCTCGGCGCACCACAAGATGTGTTCCTCGGGCGGCATGCGCTGGATCGCGTCCAGGCTCGGTTGGTCGTTCCAGGAAAAGTGCGTGTGCGCCTCGACCATGCCCGGCATCAGGAAGGCGCCGGCGCCGTCGATCACCTGCGCGCCGATCACCGGCACCGAGCGCGCACCGTAGCCGGTTTTGGTAACGCGCGAGATCTTGTTGCCTTGGACCAGCACGTCGCCGGTAAACGGCGCTTCGCCGCCGCCATCGAACACGCGCACATTGGTGAACAGCACATCGGCCATGAGTCAGCTCCTTGCGTTCGCGGCGAGAAACTCGCGCAGTTCGCGCTGACATTCCTCGGGCCGCTCGATCGGGGTCCAGTGGCCGCAGCGCGGCAGCACGACGACCTTCGTGCTCTTCGCGCCGTGCAGCCTCTCGGCAAAAGCGCGCACCGACTGCGGTGGTGCGACGCCGTCTTCGTCGCCGGTCACGAGCAGCACCGGCGCTTCGATCTTTTCGACCGCCGCGGCCTGTGCGCCCGCAAGCGCCTCGCAGCTGCGCGCGTAGGCGTCGCCGTCTTGTCGCATCAGGCTCTCGCGCACGAAGGCGACCGCGACCGGCAGGCGCGCGCGCGTGTCGGCCGAGACCGCGGCGTTCAGCAGGCCGGTCGTGATCTCGTGCATGCCGGCGACGCCTTCGCGCGCTTTTGTGGCACGTGCTTTCATCGCCGTGCGCGCGGCATCGGGCGGCGCGATCAGCGGGCCGAACAGCGCGACGCTCGCCACCGCCTTGGGATTCGCCGCCGCGATGTGCTGCACGACGATCGTGCCCAACGAGTGACCGACCCAGTGCGCGCGCGCCACGTTCAGGCGCTCGCAGACGCGCAGTATCGCGTCGACGTAGCCCTCGATCGACAGCGCGCCTTCGACCCGCTGCGAGCGCCCGCTGCCCGGCAGATCGATGCGGATCACGCGGTGCCGGGCCATCGCCGGCAGCAGCGGCGTCCAGGTGTTCGAGCTGCCGCCCAGGCCGTGCACGCAGACGACGACCGGGCCATCGCCTTCGTCGTCCACCGCGATGCGGTCGATGAGGTGGAGCGTCATTGCCCTGACTCGAACCGGTTCTCGATCGCGCCGATGCCGTCGATCTCGATGCGCATCACGTCGCCATGCTGCAGCCACTGCGGTGGCTTCAGCCCCATGCCGACGCCGGCCGGCGTGCCGGTGGCGATCACATCGCCCGGGTAGAGCGTGATGCCGCGCGAGCAGGTCTCGATCAGGGTCGGGATGTCGTGGATCATGTCTTTCGTCATGCCGTCTTGCCGCAACGCACCGTTGACCCAGCCGCGCACGCGCGTCGCGCGACCGTCGAGTTCGTCGGCGGTGACGATCCAGGGCCCCATCGGACAGAAGGTGTCGAAGCTCTTGCCCAGGTCCCACTGCTGGTGGCGCATCTGCACGTCGCGCGCGGTCACGTCGTTGACGACGGTGTAGCCGAACACATGGTCCATCGCCCGCGACCGCGGGATGTCGCGCCCGCCGCGGCCGATCACGACCGCGAGCTCGGATTCGTAGTCGATCTGCACCGAGACGTTCGCGCCCGGCAGACGCACCGCGTCATTCGGGCCGACCACGCACTCGGGCAGCTTCGTGAACACGATCGGCCACGGGTCTTCCTGGGGCATCGTCTCGCGGAACACCGTGCCGGCCAGCTCTTTCGCATGCGCGTGGTAGTTGCGGCCGACACAGAAGATGCTGCGCATCGGGCGCGGCAGCGGCGCGCGCAAAGCGATCACTTCGACCGGCAGGCGCGCACTGGACGGTGAGGGCAACGGCGCGCCGCGCGCGAGCATCCGGATCAGCGGTAGCACGCCGAACGACGGGTCGGCCACGGCGAGCGGCGTCGCCTCGCGCCCGTCGGACGAGATCGTGCCGACGTGGTCGCGTCCGCCCCATTGCCAACTGGCCATCCGCATCGTGCTTGTCTCCGGCTTGTCGCGCTTTTCGTTGCTCCTTGACGGAGCCGTCGCACGATCGTTGGTCACCTCCGAGGGTTTAGCCTCGTTCCTGAATTTGAGACTTGTGTCTCAAATCGGGATGGGTGCATCATATGTGCCGACCGCAAACCTTCACAAGCGATGTCGACCCTTCCAGACCCCGGACAAACCCGATGGCACGCCTGAAACACCAACCCAGCGAGCCGCCGCTGCCGCCCGAGCGCGGCGTCAAGGCAGCAACCTTCCGGTTGTTGCTCGACACCGCGATGAACATCATTCGGCAGAGCGGTCACATCCCGTCGGTGGCCGAAGTGGCGGTGCGGTCGAATGTCTCGCGCGCCACCGCGTACCGCTACTTCCCGAGCCGCAGCGCGCTCGTCACCGCGGTGATCGACAGCTCGCTCGGGCCAGTGCGCATCCTCGCATCCGACAACCCGAGCGGCCGCGAACGCGTGCGTGAACTTTTCGTTCAAACCTTCCCGCGCTTCAAGGAGTTCGAGCCGCAGCTGCGCGCCGCCGCGCAGCTCTCGCTGGAGCAATGGGCGCTGGAGCGCGCCGGGCTGCTGGAGGAAGAGCCGTACCGCCGCGGCCACCGCGTGCGCATCCTGCAACATGCGATCGAACCGCTCGCGCCGTTGATGACCGCCGCGACACGCGACCGCCTGCACCGCGCGCTCTCGGTCGTCTACGGCATCGAGCCCTACGTGATCCTGAAAGACATCTGGGGCCTGCCCGATCGCGAGGTCGAACGGGTCGCGCTGTGGATGGCCGACGCGCTGATCGATGCGGCGCTGCGCGAGTCGGGCCATGTGCCGGCGCGTGCGCGGGCCAAGGCGCCGGCCAGGCCGAACGGCGTGAAGCGCCCGGCCGTCGTCTGAACGCCGCCGACACCACCGATTCACCCCCTCACGCGGAGCTGCCGATGCGCCGACCTTCCCCCGCCTGGTTCGACGCGCAGTACAACAATCGCGCGCGCATCCCCGAGCATTCGACGATCCTGACACATTGGTACGATGAATCGGTTCGCGCCCGCGCGCGGCATCCCGGGATGGTCGAACGCGCATACGGCGCCCACGCGACCGAGCGGCTCGATGTCTTCCCCGCGCAGGCGGCGGGCGCGCCGGTGCTGGTGTACATCCACGGCGGCTACTGGCGCGCGCTCGGCAAGCGCGACCAGAGCTTTGTCGCGCCACCGTTCGTCGCGGCGGGTGCGATGGTCGTGCTGCCCGGCT
>JANXVK010000172.1 GCA_025351675.1 Rhizobacter sp. | reverse complement strand
CGTTGTGGGCGCGCACGTAGTCGTAGCTCTTGGTGCTGCCGGCGTGGTTGTTGAACGCGACGCAGGGGCTGATGACGTCGATCAGCGCTGCGCCGTGATGCCGCATCGCGCCCTTGATCAGCGGGATCAGCTGCTCCTTGTCGCCCGAGAAACTGCGCGCCACGTAGCTCGCGCCGAGCTGCAGCGCGAGCGCGACCAAGTCGATCGCCGAGTCGGTGTTGACGACGCCCTTCTTGCTCTTGCTGCCCTGATCGGCGGTGGCCGAGAACTGGCCTTTGGTGAGACCGTAGACGCCGTTGTTCTCGACGATGTAGGTCATGTTCACGCCGCGCCGCATCGCGTGCGCGAACTGCCCCAGCCCGATGCTGGCCGAGTCGCCATCGCCGCTGACGCCGAGGTACAGCAACTCGCGGTTCGCGAGGTTCGCGCCGGTCGCGACCGACGGCATGCGGCCGTGCACGGTGTTGAAGCCATGCGAGGCGCCGAGAAAATAGTCGGGCGTCTTCGACGAGCAGCCGATGCCCGACAGCTTGGCGACGCGGTGCGGCTCAATGTCGAGTTCCCAGCAGGCCTGCACCAGCGCCGCCGAGATCGAATCGTGGCCGCAGCCGGCACACAGCGTGCTGATCTTGCCTTCGTAGTCGCGGCGTGTGAAACCGAGCGCGTTCTTCTGCAGCGTCGGGTGATGGAGCCTGGGTTTGGCGAGGAAGGTCATGCGGCTTGGCCCTTCTTGATCGGCTCGACGTTGTGAGCTCGGACGTGCTTCGCGATCGCCTCCGTGATGAAACGCGCCGTGATCGGTGTGCCGTCGTAATGCAGGATCGGCACCAGCTTCGCCGGATTGATCTCGTGCTCGGTGACGATCAAGGTGCGCAGCTGCGCATCGCGGTTCTGCTCGACCACGAACACGGTTTCGTGGGAAGCGATGAACTGATCGAGCGCGGAACTGAACGGGAATGCCCGCACCCGCAGCACGTCGACATGCACGCCTTGCGCCTGCAGCGCATCGAAGGCCTCGCTCATCGCCGGGCTGGTCGAGCCGAAGTGGATCACGCCGAATTTGGTCGGCTTGGCGGCGTCGCGGCGAAGCGGCTGCGGCACCAGCTCTTTCGCGGTCTCGAACTTGGTCAGCAGCCGCTCCACGTTGACCAGGTAGTCGGGGCCGGCCTCGGAGTAGCGCGCGTACGTGTCGCGCGTGGTACCGCGCGTGAAGTAGGCGCCCTTGTCGGGGTGCGTTCCCGGCAGCGTGCGGTACGGGATGCCGTCGCCGTCTACATCGAGGTAGCGGCCGAAATCCTTGCCGGCTTCGAGTTCTTCGGCGGTCATCACCTTGCCGCGGTCCATCTGCACGGTGTCGTCCCATTCGAGCGGGTCGCAGAGGCGGTGGTTCATGCCGATGTCGAGGTCGGTCATCAGGAAGACCGGCGTCTGCAGCCGGTCGGCGAGGTCGAGGCACTTGGCACCGAACTCGAAGCACTCCTTCGGATCTTCGGGAAACAGCAGCACGTGCTTGGTGTCGCCGTGCGAGGCGTAGGCACAGCTGATGATGTCAGCCTGCTGCGTGCGTGTCGGCATGCCGGTGCTCGGCCCGCCGCGCTGCACGTTGATGATCGTGACCGGGATCTCGGCGAAGTACGCGAGGCCGATGAACTCGGTCATCAGCGACACGCCCGGCCCCGAGGTGCAGGTGAACGCGCGCGCGCCGTTCCAGCCGGCGCCGGTGACGATGCCGATCGAGGCGATCTCGTCTTCGGCCTGCACGATCGCGAACCTGTTCTTGCCTGTCGCCTTGTCGACGCGCAGCTTGCTGCAGTATTTCTGGAACGCCTCGGCGACGGATGACGACGGCGTGATCGGGTACCACGCGCAGACGGTCGCGCCGCCGTATACGCAGCCGAGCGCGGCGGCGGCGTTGCCCTCCATGAAGATGCGCTTGCCGACCGCATCGCGGCGCTCGATCTTCAGCCCGAGCGCATCGTCGAAATACTCGCGGCCGTGGTGCAGGCCCATCATGAAGGCGTCGAGGTTCGGCTGGATCAGCTTGGCCTTGCCCTTGTACTGCTCGCCGAGAAGCGTGGCGATCACCTCGGGCTCGATGCCGAGCATGGCCGACAGCACGCCGACGTAGACGATGTTCTTCAGCAGCTGGCGCTCGCGCGGGTCGTTATAGCGCGTCGCGCACAGGTCGGCGAGCGGCACGCCGAGCACGTTCACGTCATCGCGGAAAGTGCCCGCCGGCATCGGCTTGCTGCTGTCGTACAGCAGGTAGCCACCGGGTTCGATCTCGGCCAGGTCCTTGTCCCAAGTCTGCGGGTTCATCGCGACCATCAGGTCGACGCCACCGCGGCGGCCGAGGTAGCCTTTCTCGTTGACTCTCACCTCGTACCAGGTCGGCAGCCCCTGGATGTTGCTCGGGAAGATGTTGCGCGGGCTCACCGGCACGCCCATGCGCAGCAGGCTGCGCGCGAACATCTCGTTCGCCGAGGCCGAGCCCGAGCCGTTGACGTTGGCGAACTTGACGACGAAGTCGTTGACCGCGTCGATGCGGGGCTTGGCGGCGGTCATGTCAAATGGCCCTCGTGGTCGATGTGTTTTTATCGCGGCAACCGCGGCCGGCCCGGGTCAGGTCGATCAGGAACTTCTGCATGTCCCACGCGCCGGTCGGGCAGCGCTCGGCGCACAGGCCGCAGTGCAGGCACACGTCCTCGTCCTTGATCATCACGCGGCCGGTCTTCAGGTCGCTCGACACGTACAGCGCTTGGTCGGTATGCAGCGCCGGGGCACTGAGGCGCGTGCGCAGATCGGCCTCATCGCCGTTCGCGGTGAAGCTGATGCAGTCGGTCGGGCAGATGTCGACGCAGGCGTCGCACTCGATGCACTGGCCGGTGTTGAACACGGTCTGCACGTCGCAGTTGAGGCAGCGCTGCGCCTCCTTCCAGGCGGCTTGCACGTCGAAGCCGAGTTCGACCTCGATCTTGATGTTGCGCAGCGAGGCGTTCACGTCGCGCCACGGCACGATGTTGCGGATGTCGGGCGAGACCGCGTTGTCGTAGCTCCACTCATGGATGCCCATCTTCTGCGACACGAGCGTCACGCCCGGGGCCGGGCGCTTGCTCACGTCCTCGCCGTGCAGGAACTTGTCGATCGAGATCGCCGCGGCGTGACCTTGCGCGACCGCCCAGATGATGTTCTTCGGGCCGAGCGCGGCGTCGCCACCGAAGAACACGTTCGGCCGGCTCGACTGCAAGGTGATTGCGTTGAGCTCGGGCATGCCCCATTCGTTGAACGCGACACCGGCATCGCGCTCGATCCACGGGAACGCGTTCTCCTGACCGACCGCGACCAGCACCTCGTCGCACTCGAAAATTTGCTCGGGCTCGCCGGTCGATACGAGCTGACGTTTGCCGTTCGCGTCGCGCTGCGCGCGCACCTTGTCGAAGCTCATGCCGGTGAGCCTGCCCGCGCCATCGTGCAGAAAGGCTTTCGGCACCAGGCAGTCGAGGATCGGGATCGATTCGTGCGCGGCGTCTTCCTTCTCCCACGGCGAGGCCTTCATCTCATCGAAGGGTGAGCGCACGATCACCCTCACGTCGTCGCCGCCGAGGCGTTTCGCGCTGCGGCAGCAGTCCATTGCGGTGTTGCCGCCGCCGAGCACGATCACGCGCTTGGCGATGGCCGTGACGTGGCCGAACGAGACGGAAGAAAGCCAGTCG
>JANXVK010000159.1 GCA_025351675.1 Rhizobacter sp. | reverse complement strand
TCACCGCCCGGGACAAGTGCAAAGGCGCGAATCGGCCGCGCAATGTTTTTCAGCTCCTGCGGGCCCTTGTCAATAAAGCTTGCGCTGACGCGGCCGTTGACCACACCACGAACGGCGTCAGAGACCACGATTCCGCCCGGCTCGGCCACGCCTTCGAGTCGAGCCGCAACGTTCACGCCGTCGCCATAAACCGTGCCATCTTGCTTTTCAATGACGTCGCCGAGATGCACGCCAATGCGAAAGTGCATGCGCGAGTCAGCTGCCTCGGCGGCGCCAGTCAGAGTCAGGGCCTGCTGGATTTCCAGCGCAGCGCTCACCGCGCCGGTGGCAGTTTCGAACACTGCGAGCACCGAATCGCCCGCCATGTCGATGACCCGGCCCTGATGCGATTCGATCTGCGCACGGAAGATGGCGCGCGCGGCGTCCAGCGCCATCAGCGTGGCGCGCTCGTCGGCGGCCATCAGGCGCGAGAAACCAGCCGCGTCGGCAGCGAGGATGGCGGTGAGCTTGTGCTTGATGGAAGCGTCAGCCACTGGTGTCTGCTCGACTCGACTGCACCCTTGGCTGGGCCATACACATTTCATCACTCCGCAGCACGGCAGCGGGATCGCAACCTAAGGCATTGACATCTCGCTTGATGCTGTGCCGGCTCATTCTTGCAACATCCGAGTAGGCGGCGCGTTGTCGCTCCCTCGCAAGGAGCCGATTCAGACAAGAGCCTGTGGCCCAATCGCCGGCGCCAACTGGTTCTATGGTCAAGGAACTGCAGTCATTATTCTACTGTGCTGCGCACGAAGCGGCAGTTGCTCTGGACAACGCTGGCGGCGTACCAAGCCCGCGACCGCGCCGTCCGAGGTACGGCTGCAGGCGAGGGTAAAGGGGCTGATCGCAAGTTCTTGGCGTCCTTTTCCCGAAGGGTCGCCACCTGACTTGGCGTCGTGCTCTTCTGTCGCGGGTACGGGTAACGCGCGTCAGCAGAGTCGAGTATTCATGATGATTTTTTGAGCTTCGCCTCGCGCCTGCCGAGGTCCGCTTTGCGGCAGGCAAACAGGTCAGGCGCCTGTCGCTGATGGGTCGATTGCCGGCCCACATGACCGACCGCTGACCGAGTCCGGACCTTGTGGCTCTGGTTCTCCGAGACGGCCTCGAGGTGACCGGCCGCTTTCCGCCGTATCACCGACGCTCACGCTGTTTCGGTCACCGCCAGCTGATGGCGGGGACGTTGAGTTCGAGGCGAAGCCCGGCAGCAGTCCTTCAGCGTGATTGCCAGATTTCCCAGCGGCAGTTGTCGACCGTTGCCGCGAACGGGTAGTCCCGGCCATCAGCGGTGATTGCCGGAGGTCAGCCGTGCCGCCGGCCAGCACGATCGGCCGGCGGAGGCGGAGGCGTAGTCGTTGATGTGGCGTGAATCGCCACACGGGAATCACCGACCAGCGGCTCGCGGGTATGAGACCCGCCCACTCGCCAATCACCAAGTAATCACGGGACCCCGGTGCGAGGTGCCGCGGCGAGTGCGCGGCAGGTTGCCTCGACTAGGGGAGCAATCGCCGAGTCCGGAAAGGGCGACACGCTGCTCACATTGATCTCGCAAAGAACGTACTTCTCTTCGTTCTCGCTATCTGGATCACCCAGCAAAAAATCGGCGTCCCAAAGCATCGGCAAGGCTTGGCGTTCGAGCCCGAGGCAGCTACACAGCAAGCGGACCCATTCGTCCTCGAGGTGTCGCCGCAAGTCTTCGAAGCGGGGGTTGTTCGCGTCGCTGTAGAGACGCTGACTCGGCAGCGGCGCGTCGCTCGAACCAACAGGCGGGTGCAACGCGACGACGGCCTGGTGCCCGAAACCTGCCACGCGCCCCTGCACAAGGTAGGCGCGCGTCATCCCTTCGATCATGCGGGGTTGCCAGGCTTGATCGATCATGTGGTCCCCGTTCTCGAAGTACGGGGCGATCCACTGCATGACGCCGCCGAGATCCACGATCTCTTCCACTGAGCCACGCAGTGCGTGCCGCAGCGCATAGCGATCGGCGCCGCGCTGTTCGATCCGCCAGATGCCGATGCCGCTGTGCCCGCGACGCTGTTTTAGCACGCGCGCGCCGACAGCCAGCCGGCTTGGCAACTCGGCTCCGGCCTGCGCCAGATCGCCGATGCGATGCACGTCCGTGCCGAACGGCAGATCGCGCACGGCCAGCAGCACGTCCTTGGTTCCCAGCTTCAGTATCGAGTCCGGATGCGTGCTGACGAAGATGCCGTGCGCGGCCACTTCGCGCAGCATCGTGTCGAGTTGGCTGCGGTCACGTCCGCCTTCGATGGGGTTGTGCCAGACCAGTACGCCGTGCACCTGCAAAAGCTGCTGCAAGACTTCGTCACGGAAGTTGTCGTGATAGATCGCGGGCTCGGCCGCCACGCCGGCACCTGCGAAGGCATCGAACACCTTCAGGAATCGGCTCTCCGCGGGATCGGCGCGGTCGCGGGCTGCACGATCACCGGGGTAGAGGATGGCCAAGCGTGGCCGTACTTCGATGTTCATGTCGGGCCACTTGTTTTTGACGGTGATGCGTTACCGGACGCGGAAGACACGGATCTCGGCGACCGCGCCACCGCGAGACGGCACGGCCACGTAGAGCGTTGACGAGGACGGTACGAACAGCCCTGTTCGAGCGCCGGGCGCGGTGGCCACGCGCTCGACGACTTCGTAGTGGTCCGGGTCCCGCTGCCGAATGACCTGGATCAGGCCTTGGCCGCAAACGGCGTAGAGCTGATGCCGCTGGCTGTCCAAGAACAGATCGTCGACATCGCCGCAGATCGGCAGTTCGGCGACGCGCTTGCCGGTGGCGGTGTCCCAAGCGAGCAGAGCTGGAGGTCGGCGCGTCCCGACTAGCAGCCTGTGGTTCGGCTCGTCCAACGTCATTGGGAAATTCTGCGATGCGCCGGTGATGTCCCAGGTCGCGGTTATGCCTCCACTGCGGTGATCGACGACCACGATCTGCTTTGTGCTCGGCACGTTGACATAGATGAGCCGGCCCGCGCTGTCGACCTGGAACCCTTCCGGATGGCCGGGAAGTTCGATTCGCTTCATGACTCGCAGCGTGCTCGCATCGACAACCGCCAGCGCGTGCGAGTACCCAACGAACAACTGGTTCTCTGCAGGTCGGAAGCGTAGGTTGTCGGCGTCGTCGAGACCGTCCGCACTCGCGACGGCGGGAGCTCTGCCGTCAGCGAAGGCCTGCACACCGCCGCCGGCCCCATTGGCGACAAAGAGGCGTCGCGACTCGGGCGAGTACACCAGGCCCTGGGGCTCAAGCAGCGGCTGGAGTCGCGCGCTGCGCTTGCCTGCGCGAAGGTCGATGACCTCGACCGAGTCGGCACCTAAGGCGGAGACAAACAGTCGCCCGCCTTCGACGTCGATAGCCAAGTGATCGAGTCTGCCTTGGACCGAGGGCAGTTCGATCCTCTGGTCGGGCACGAGCGACTGCGCGGCCGCCGGCTGCAGGACCACTCTCAAGAGCGCAGCTGCGAGCATCGCGCCGTCCGCAATTCCGGCTCGGCGAGACGGGCGCGCACCGGTGGCGGGCGCGGCGTTCCGACGTGTCCTCGCGAAGCTTGGGATTAAGTACATTTTGCTTACTCTACAGGAATGTATGATTCGCTACATGGACGCGTCTGGCTCTTCGTGGCTTCTGCTGATCGTTTCACTTCCCACGTCTAGCGCCACGGGGCGAATGCGCATCTGGCGGGCACTCAAGGTGCAGGGTTGCATGGCACTGCGCGACGGCGCTTATCTGCTCCCTTTCAGGCCAGAGCATGAACAGGCACTGCAGGAACTCGCCGACGAGTGTCTTCGTGAGGGTGGCAGCGCTTGGCTGATGGCCGTGCTGCCCCGCTCGGCGGATGAAGCCGAAGCCTACCGGCAACTTTTCGACCGCAGCGAGGACTACGCCGAACTGCGTAAGGCTTGGAAGGTCGCGAACCGCGGCATCTCGACCTTGGCGGCACCCGAGCTTGCGCGGCTCCAACGAAAGCTGCAGCGCGAGTTCGACGCCGTGCGGGCGATCGACTTCTTTCCCGGCGACGCGAGTATGGAGGCTTGTACGTTGTATGTAACCTTGGAACCTTGCGCCATGTGTGCCGGAGCGATCGGACTGGCTCGAATTAAAACTTTAGTCTATGGCGCAGATCGCGCTGATCAGCCAGCGCACCGAGACCCTGCAGCGGATGTACTTCCAGTGCGACCCCGAAG
>JANXVK010000039.1 GCA_025351675.1 Rhizobacter sp. | reverse complement strand
CGTTCAGCAGCCCGGCCATCGACGCGGTGTTGGTGATGTGGCCTTCGTAGGCCGGGTCTTTCGCGGCCGCGGCCAGCATCATCGGCGTGAACACGCGGATGCCGTGCGCCACACCCATCAGGTTGACGCCGACGACCCACTCCCAGTCCTTCAGCGTCGTCTCCCAGATCAGCCCGCCGGCGCCGACGCCGGCGTTGTTGAAGACGAAGTGCGGTGCACCGAAGCGCTCGAACGCGGCGGCGCCAAGCGCTTCGACCTCGGCGGCTTTCGACACGTCGAGCCGGAACGGCAGCACTTGCGCGCCGAGCGCCTCGATCTCGGCGGCGGCGGTGTCGAGTGCGTCCTGCTGCACGTCGGCCATCACGACGTTCATGCCCAAGCGCGCGGCGATGCGCGAGGCTTCGAGGCCGAAGCCCGAGCCCGCGCCGGTGATCACGGCCGTGCGGCCCTTGAAGGTCTTCATGGTTCGTTGTTCTCTTTCAGGCAGGTTGCAATTTCTTGATCTGGAAGGCGATGCGCGGGAAGTGCACATGGACCGTGGCGGCGCGCTCGTCGGTGCGCGCGATCACGACCTCGCGCGTGCTCAGACCGACGAGTTTGCCGCCGACCGCGTCGTGCGCGTAGTCGGTCGGCGTCACGGTGACTTCATCGCCGAGCGCGAGGCCGGGCTCGGCGCTGAAGCTCAGCGCTGCCGGTGTGCTGCTCGACGCGACCTCGAGCGCCTCGGCACTTTTCATCTTCGTGAGCGCGCCTTGGCCGAAGCCATTGACGCGCCGGTACCAAGCCTCGACCTTCGGGTAGGCCTCCAGCACAGCCGCGACCGGCGGCGCGAGGTGGATGAACCAGACCGATTGCGCCGCCGAGAAGTCGGCGATGCACGGCAGCGCGCCGAGCAAGAACGGCTGGCCGTCGCCCAGCAGGTGCTCGAGCCGCGACAGGTAGGTTGTTAGCGCAGCGGCACCATCGGTCACGGTCGCGCGCCGCATGTGCGGGTTCATCGCCGCGCGGTCGGCGCCGAAGGCCTTGAGCATCTCGGGCGTCGCGTTTTTCAGCACGTGCGGCGCGCCGGCGGGCTGCAAGGTGAATGGCACCGCGGTCCAGAACAGCGTGGTGTCGGCCCACTGCGCGACGATATCGGCGAGGCCGGCGGTGGCCGTCGGGTACAGCGGCGGCTCGGGCTTGAGCGCATCGATCACGCGGCACATCAGCGCGGTGTCGCAGTAGATGTCGGCGCCGATCTGCATGAACGGCGTGCGGCGGTAGCCGCCGGTCAGCGCGATCACATCGGGCTTGGGCATGATGTTCGGCACGATCACCGAACGCCAGGCCATGCCCTTGAGGCCGAGGATCAGGCGCACTTTTTCCGAGAACGGGGAACCGGCGTAGTGGTGAAGGATCAACTCTGACATTGCGTTGTCTCCGGTCGGTGCGCTTCAGTGTGGCGCGGCACGTTGGATGATGGAATCGAAATCGACGCCCGCCGGCAGCGTGCCGAAGACCTGCGGCGCGTTGCCGCTCAAGCGAGAGAGGCAGAACGCGTCGAACACGCAGTCCGGCGCATGGTGGCGCAGCAGCGCGCCCTGCACCGCCAGCGCCACGTCTTGCGCGAGGCGGCGCGCGCCGGTCTCGTCGCCACCGCCGTCGGCGGCGTCGCTGAAGCGCGCAATCAGCGCATCGGCGAAGCGGTCGAGTTGCGCATTCGCGCCGCGCGCGCTGTCGAGCTCGCCAGCGAGCGCGCCGACCACGTCGCCACCTTGGCCGTCGCGCTTCTTCACCGCGCGCAGCAGATCGAGCGCCATGATGTTGCCGGCCCCCTCCCAGATCGAGTTCAGCGGCATCTCGCGGTAGATGCGCGCCATCACGCCCTCGCCGTGCTCCTCGACATAGCCGTTGCCGCCGAGGCACTCCATCGCCTCCTGCGCCAGCGCCGCGCCGCGCTTGCAGACCCAGAACTTCGCGACCGGCGTCAGCACGCGGCGCATCAGCGCCTCGAACGGATCGTTCTGCCGGTCGATCGCGCGCGCGAGGCGCAGCGCAAGCGCGGTCGCGGCCTCGCTTTCGATTGCGAGGTCGGCGAGCACGTTCTTCATCAGCGGCTGCACGATCAAAGGCTTGCCGAAGGCGGAGCGCTGTGAAGCGTGGTGCAGCGCGAGCGCCGTCGCGCCGCGCATCAAGCCTGCCGTGCCCAGTGCGCAATCGAGCCTGGTCAAGGTGCCCATCTCGAGGATCTGCGGGATGCCCCGTCCTTCCTCTCCGACCAACCACGCGAGCGCGCCGTTGAACTCGACTTCGGCGCTCGCATTGGCTTGGTTGCCGAGCTTGTCCTTCAGGCGCTGGATCGCGATCCCGTTGACGCTGCCATCGGGCAACACGCGCGGCAGGAAGAAGCACGACAGCCCGGCCGGCGTCTGCGCCAGCACGAGGAACGCGTCGCTCATCGGCGCCGAGAAGAACCACTTGTGCCCGACGAGCCGGTAGCAGCGACCCCACGGCGTGTCTTCGAGATACTCGGCGCGGGTCGTGTTCGCGCGCACATCCGAGCCGCCCTGCTTCTCGGTCATGCCCATGCCCATCGTCACGCCAGCCTTGTCGCCGACGAAGCGCAGCTGCGGGTCGTAGCGCGTGCTGGCGAGCTTGTCGAACCAGTCGCCGAACACGGCGGCGTTGCTGCGCAACGCGGGCGTCACCGCATACGTCATCGAGACCGGGCACAGCACCGACGGTTCGAGCTGGGTGAACAGAATGAAACCCGCGGCGCGCTCGATGTGCGCGCCCGGGCCTTGCGACCACGGCGTCGCGTGCAGGCCCGCGCCGACCGCCGCGCCGAGCAGCGCGTGGTAGCTCGGGTGGAACTCGACGGTATCGGTGCGGTGGCCGAACCGATCATGCGTGTGAAGCGCGGGCTTGTGGATGTTGGCGAGCCGCGCGTGCGTCTGCATCGCTTGGTCGCCAGCGAGCGCGCCGAGTGTCGCGAGGCGCTGTTCGTCGAGCTGCGGCGCGTGAAAGCGCAACGCGTCTCGCAGCGCGCGGTCGGTGTCGTAGAGGTTGTGGCCCACCAGCGGCGCGGGCTGGTTCAGCACCTCATGCGTCACGCTGTTCATCGCGGCCTCAGACCAGCTTGACGACCTGCTTGCCGAAGTTCCTGCCCTTCAGAAGACCGAGAAAGGCTTCGGGCGCCGCCGCGAGACCTTGCGCCACCGACTCACGGTACTTCAGCTTGCCGGTCGCGACCGCGGTGCCGAGTTCCTTCAGCGCCTCGGGCCACAGGTGCATGTGCTCGCTGACGATGAAGCCTTCGAGCGTCAGCCGGCTCATCAGCAGCAGTTGCGGCTGCTTCATCGGG
>JANXVK010000078.1 GCA_025351675.1 Rhizobacter sp. | reverse complement strand
TCTCCGAAAAAAATGAATTTGCTGATCAGGAGTTGTGGATAACCCGACCGTTTTTCAAGCGTGCGATCAGCTTGCGGCGCTGACGGTGACGAGCGCCGGCCGCAGCACGCGATCGGCGATGAGGTAGCCCTTCTGCAGCACGGCGACGACCGTGTTCGGCTCCTGCGCCGCCGGCACGACGCTGATCGCCTGATGCTGGTGCGGATCGAACCTCGTACCGGCGCTCGGGTTGATCTCGACGACCTTGTTGCGCTCCAGCGCCGCGACGAGTTGGCGCAGGGTGGCGTGCACGCCTTCGAGCATCTGCTCGGGGCTGGCGTCGGGCAGGGCGATGGCCGCTTCGAGGCTGTCCTTGACCGGCAGCAGGCTGTCGGCGAAGCCTTCGACCGCGTACTTGCGCGCCTTGGCGATCTCGTCGTCGGCGCGGCGGCGGGTGTTTTCGGATTCGGCCTTGGCGCGCAGGTAGGCGTCGGCGACTTCGGCGTGCCTGGTTTCGAGCTCCTGCAGCCGGGTTTCGGTGTTGAACGAGAACGCCTGTTCCTGCGCAGCGGCCGCCGCAGGCGTGTCGGGCGTGTCTGGCTGGGGTTGGGTCGGGTCGATGTTCGTCATGGCGTGGGATGTTTCCGTTGCCCCAGACGTGGGGCGATTGCCCTCAAGTTCAAGAGGGGATTGAAGAAGTTTTCGGCGCCAAGCGCCGGTCCGGGGGCGCTATTCCGGCTCGACCGAGGCGCTCCAGCGGTTCCAGTCGGCCAACTGACGGCGGTCGCGCTTGGTCGGCCGGCCTTGCTCAATCGCCAGCGACGGTTCCGCATTCATGCGCCGCTCCAGCGCCTGTTTCGTGCGCTGCTCGATGCTCTCGGGTGTTTCCTCGAACATTTCGCTCGCGATCGTCGCCGAGCCGCGCTGATCGTCGGTCGACTTCACCACGACGGTGCGCGTGACAAAGCCTTGCTTCAGCTCGATCCGGTCACCCACGCGCACCTCGCGCGAGGCCTTTGCGGCTTGGCCGTTCACCTGCACGCGCCCACGGCCGATCTCGTCGGCACTCAAGCTGCGGGTTTTGAAGAAGCGCGCGGCCCAGAGCCATTTGTCGAGGCGGACCTTGCCGTCCGCCGCTTTGGTCGAAATTTCCTTCATCGAGGCGGATTGTCGGCCAAGGGCAGCCGAACCGTGGCATCGAGACCCTGCACATGAGCGCGCAATGCACGATTCTCAAGTGCGATGCTGCCGCCAAGCGACACCACGATCTCGTGGCAGATCGCCAGCCCGAGCCCTGAGCCGCGGTGCAGTTCGGTCGCCGGCGCACCGGCCGCGAAAGGCTGGAACAGGCGCTCGCGCTGCTCGGCCGGGATGCCCGGGCCGCTGTCGGCGATCGTCAGCGCGACGTGGTGCGAATCGCGCGCCATCGTGACCGCGAGCCGCGAGTCGTCCGGCGTATTCTTGACCGCGTTGTGCAGCAGGTTGCGCACCAGCTCGCGCAGCGCCCACTCGTGCGCCCGCACCTTGGCTGTCACCACGTCGAGCGAGAAGTCGAGTCGGTGTTCGGCGATCAGCGGCGCGAGATCAAGCGCGACCGCGCGCACGGTCTCGGCCCAGTCGACGACCGGCGCGTCGCCTTGCTGGCGCAGCTGCTCGATCTTCGCGAGCGCCAACATCTGGTTCGCAAGCTCGGTCGCGCGCAGCACCGTGTGGTTGATCTCGGCCAGCGCCTGGGCCGGCTCGACATCGCCGCGCAGCGCCGACTGGACCTGCGTCTTCAGCACCGCGAGCGGCGTGCGCAGCTGGTGCGAGGCGTCGCGCACGAAGCGCTTCTGGTGTTCGAGCAGGTGGCCCAGGCGTGCCATCACCTGATTGGTGGCATCCACCAGTGGCGCCAACTCGCGCGGCGCGCCGCTGAGCTCGATCGGCGTCAGGTCGTTCGCGCTGCGCGCGTTGATGCGCGCGCTCAAGCTCCGCACCGGCCGGGTCGCGCGCTGCACGACGATGACCACGACCGCCGCGATCAGCGCCAGCAGCGCCAGTTGGCGCCAAGTCGTGTCGATCAGGATCTGGCGCGCGAGCGTTTGGCGCAGCTCGAGCGTCTCCGCCACTTGGATCGTCGCGACGCCGAGCCCACTGGCACCTG
>JANXVK010000045.1 GCA_025351675.1 Rhizobacter sp. | reverse complement strand
AGCAGCAGGTCGAACTGACGCCGGCCGGCGACAAGCTCGAAGCCGCGGGCAACTTCAAGGTCGGCCCCGGCACCAAGGGGGTCGTGGTGCTGACCCGTGCCGGCAAGCCGACATCGACGGCGCGCTTCACCTTGAAGTGAACTCCGGCGCCGGCCAGTGCGAGAACCGGCACCGGCAATTCATCGACAAAGTCGGGCGCGTCACGGCTTTTCTCACGTACGGGAAAATTGGCACCGCGCAGAATCGGAGGCCCGATCCACAGCGTATCTTCGCCGGCGTTCACCGCCCTCCATGCCCATCGACGTCGCCTCTCTTCTTCTTGCCATGACGATCGCGATGGTGACGGTCGCCATCGCGCTGCCGGTGGTGATGGGCGAAGTCAACGCACCGGCCCGGCGGGCCCAGATCGGCGTGATGCTGCAGGCGGCCGGGTGGGCGCTGCTGCTGCTCTCGGGCACCGTTGCCGCTGGCTCGTGGGCCGATCGCACGCTGTCGACGCTCGCGATGGCCGGCATCGCCGGCGGCCTGGCCTTCAACGCGACCGCGTTCGACCTGTGGTGCGGTCGTGCCGCGCACGATCGCGCGCCCGCGTTGATCGCCGCCGTGCTGACGATCGGCTACGCGATCGGCTTCTCGAACTACGCGTTTCGCGTCGGCTGGGCCAACGGCCTGCTGACCTTGCAGATGGCGCTGGTGGCCGCCTCGCTGTGTCGCACCCCGGCGGTGCCGGTGGGCAAATGGCGCGCGCTGCTCGTCTTCAGCCTGCTGGCGCAGATGCTGGTGACGGCGTGGCGCGGGGTGCTCGGCGCGTTCTTCACCGAGAGCTACCCGACCTTTCTGACCCCGCACCCGGTGAATCTGGCGTTCGCGATCATCGGCAATGCGACCACGGTGCTGTCGGTGGTGGCGATCCTGCTGGCGCATCGCGACGCGGCGGCGCGCGAGCTTGAGCGCCTCGCCACGATCGATGGCCTGACCGGCTTGTTCAACCGGCGCGCCTGGCTCGTGAAAGCGAACACCGCGATGGCCGTGAGCGTGCGCTATGGCCATCCGGTGGCGGTCGTGATGATCGACCTCGATCACTTCAAGCAGATCAACGACGGCCACGGCCACGACGCCGGTGACCGCGCGCTGCAGTTCGTGGCCGCGGCCTTGCGCTCAGCGGTGCGGGCCGGCGATGTCGTCGGCCGCTACGGTGGCGAAGAATTCTGCGTGCTGATGAACCATGCCGACGAGGCCTCCGCGAACGCGTTCGATCGCCGGCTGCGCGAGCAACTGACGCAGGCTGCGGTGGCCGAGCTCGGGTTCGCGTTGAGCTACAGCGCCGGCATCGCGATGCGAAGCGTGCCGCTCGACACTGTCGATGCCCTGCTGAAGCGCGCCGACGCCACGCTGTACCGCGCCAAGGCGCAGGGGCGTGCGCGCACGCTGGACGCGCGCGGGCTGATGTTGCAGCCGGCCTGCTAGACCGAGCGATCGACGTGGTCGCCGAGCACCGGCGCCGGCGGGAACGCCGGGCGTTGCCGGGCTGCGGCCTCGAGCTGTTGCGACAGCCGGCTCAGCCACGGGAAGCGCGGCGGCAGCGGTTGCAGTGTGACCGCGTCGATCTCGACGGCCGGCACCGCGCTGCTCCGCGCGACCGCGGGGGCGTGGGTGGGCGTGGGCGTGTCGGCGGTTGACGTCGAGACACGGCCCGTGCCGGTGATGCGAGGGATGCCCATCAAGCGCTCCTTGCTTCCGCACAAATGCGGGTGATCACACGGCTATCGGCGGGTCGCGCGCAAACCTGAGGGTCGATCCGCAGAAAAGCGGCAGAAAGGCGGGTCAGTTCGAGGCATCGACGCGGGCGGCGGCGCGTCTCAGTTCAGCGCCAGCATCTTCGCGCGCTTTTGCGCATGGTCGATGAAGCGCTGCAGCGATCGCTGCGCGCCCGCATCGGGCCGCACGAATTCGCAGCCCAGCCGCACGCCGCGGGCGTCGCCACCGAGCGAGGTGACGTGCTGGAGTCGCAGGGCGACCTGGAAGCGGGTGTCGGCGTCGAGCTCGATCAGGACCCCGTTGATCACGCCGCCCACCTGCAGCGGCGGCACGTCGTCGGGAAGGAACAGGGCGCAGCCGCCGACGCTCAGGTCGAGCACCCGCAGCGTGAGCTGCATCTCGGCGATGTCGGTGTGGCGCACGCGGGCCACCGGCGATGCGCGCAGCAGCGGCCGCACCCGCCAGGCGCTGCGGCGCTGGACGCGAAACAGCTCGCGCGGGTACGGGCCGCTGAGCACGCTGACATTCGGCCCGCGCACCAGCACAAGGTGAGGCGTGTCGAACTGGACCTTCACGTTGTCGAGGTAGCCGACGGCCACGGCGTCGCACTCGGCGAGCAGGCTGTCGAGCGCTGGCGCCAGCGGGTCGACTGCGAAGCCGAGTCGGCCGTGTTCGGCGTCCATCGACCAGACGGTGGCGCGCACCACGCTGCCGTCGGCGGCGTTCAGGCTGATCGGCACGTTGCCGTTGCACAGCTGCCTGAGCAGCGTCGCGATCTCGCGCGCGGTGGTGATGCGGAACTCGTCGAGCCCGCCGGGTGATGCACCCAGCGCGTCGAGCGACATCGGCAAGGTCTCCATGCGCGAACCGGTTCAGTGAACGGTCTTCGGGCGCCCGGCGAGCAGTTCGTCGAGCTCGTCGAGCCACGGCTCGGCGAGCTGGCGGATCTGCGCGTCGTTGACGAGAATACGCTGCATGATGCGCGACTTGAATTGCGCCTCGTCGTCGCCCAGCGGCTTGGCCGCGGCGCTGTGCTTGAGCTGCGAGATCAGCAACGCGCAGGCACCTTCGAGCTTCAGGACCTGGTCCCAGTTGCCGTGGCGTGCGGCCTCGAGCATGTCTTGGCTGGCCTTCTCGATCGCCTGATAGTAGTTGAGCAGGGCTGTTTTCATGACGTCTCTCGTGTCGGTTGACGTGGCCGTTCGGGCGTGGTTCATGGGTGTCAGTCGTTGGCGCGGTCGGCGATGCCCGCCCAGGCGCTGCGCACCGGTGCGATCAGGCGGGCGCACTCTTCGAGCGCGGCGTCGTCGTCATGCAGGTTCGCGAGCACGAGGCGCGCGCTGATGTAGTTGTAGAGCACGCGCAGGTCGGCCGCGATGGCTCCGCCGGCGACCAAGTCCAGGCGCCCGTTCAGGCCCTCGTCGATGATGCCCGCCGCGCGGCAGATCGACTTGCCCTTGGCTTCGGCATTGCCGCTGCGCAGGGCCACACGGGCTTCGGCGATCGCCTCGAGTGCGCCGTCGAACAGCATCGCCACCAGCGCGTGGCTCGACGCGCCTTCGACCCCCGTGGAGAGATGCATCTGGCGGTAGGCGCCGACTTGTTGGCGGGGTGCGGAAGCGAAAGCGGCTGAGGCGAACATGGCGGGTTGTCCTGCGTGACTGCGATGTTCTTGTTATCGGCGGCCGCACCGCGCGCTTGAGTCCGCGAAACACCCTCAGATCGAGGTCTTGGTGTTGTTCCAGTTGGTGATCTGCTGGGTCATGTAGGTGCTCAGCGCGTTCAGGGTCGCCATCTTGGTGTCGAGCGCGGTGTACTGGGCGCGCATGCGCGCCTCGGTCGCACCGAGCCGGTTCTGCAGCGCGCTCTGGCTCTTCGAGTTCGTGCTCAGGCTCTTCGTCAAACCGTCGGTGCGGGCGGTCAACATGCCGTCCGTGCCGAGGACGCTGTCGGCGAAGCCGCGCAACTGCCGCACGATGCCGTTCTTGGCGGGATTGGCGATGTCGTTGTTGGCGAACAGTTTCTTCAGCTCGGGCAGGTTGGCCATCGCGGAGGACAGCTTGCCGTCGTTGATCTTCAGCGAGCCGTCCGCCTGCATCTCCAGACCGGCCTGCGACAGGGTCGTGAACACGGTGGAGGCGCCCGGCGACGCGGTCAGCATGTTGCGCAGCTGGCGTTGCAGCGAGACGGCCGTGCTGTCGCCCTGCAGGACGCCGGCGCTGCCGGTCGCGCTGTCGAACTTGATGTCGTTCGCCAAGGTCTTGGCCAAGCCGTTGTACGCCGTCACGAAACCTTGGATCAGCGTCTTCGTGCTGCCGGTGTCCTGTGCCACCGTGATCTGAACCGGACTGGTGCTGGCCTTCGACAGGGTCAGGGTCAAGCCCTGCACCATGTCGGTCAGTGTGTTCGACGCGGAGTTGACGGCCAGGCCGTTGATGGTGGCGTTCGCGTTCACGCCGCCTTGGGTCAGCGTCGTGGCGGTGCTGGACGGCGGGTCGTAGGCGAGGGCCTGCAACCCCGGTGCGGCGCCGCTGGCGGCCACGACCCGAAAGCCGTTCGCGGCGCCGGTGGTGCTCGAGGTATAGACGAGGCGCGCGCCGGAGGTGTCGGTGACGATCGTCGCGTTGACGCCCGCGCCGGCCGCATTGATCTTGTCGCGCAGCGTTGCCAGGGTGTCGGTGTCGGTGATGTCGATGTCGACGCCGCTGCTGCCCGATTGCGCGCTGAAGCCGGTCGGCGTCGTCCAGGTGCCGACGTCGATGTGCAGTTTGCCGGCACCGACGATCGTCGCGCTGGTGGCGAGCGCGGTGCTGGCGACCGACTGGGCCGTGGCCAGGTTCTGCACCGTCACGGCATAGCTGCCCGGCGAGGCGCTCGGGGTCGCGCTGACGCCCACGCCGGTGGCGTCGCTGGAGGTTCCGGTGGTGCCGGACCACGCGCTCGGGTTCGTCAAGGCCAGCGCGGCGTCGCGGAAGCCCGAGAGCCCCAATTGCAGTGCGCCGTAGGCGGAGATCTTGGTTTGGATGCCGGTGGCGGCGGTCTGCAGCTGGGTCAGCGGGCGCTGCTCGATCGCCATCAGCTTCGTGATGATCGACTCCACGTCCAGGCCGCTGCCGACGCCGGCGGAGGTGATCGAGCCGACCGATGAGATGGAGCTGGTCATGCGGGGTTCCTTTTGCAACGCTGTGCAACGTTGCGCAACGCCGGGCTCGGGTGAGCCCGCTCAAACGAAAACGGGACATCCGGACGGTGGCCCGAATATCCCGCTATCGGCAGCTGCCCGTCCGACTTGAGGGCAACGCCCCGCAACGGCAGTGGCCGCTGCGCTGGCGCCTCAACCCTTCAGCAGTTGCAGCACTTGCTGCGGCAGCTGGTTGGCCTGGGCGACCATCGCGGTGCCGGCCTGCTGGAGGATGTTGGCGCGCGACATGTTGGCGGTTTCTGCCGCGAAGTCGGCGTCGACGATGCGGCCGCGCGCGGCCGACAGGTTCTCGGCCGTCACCTGGATGTTGGCGATCGCGTTCTCGAAGCGGCTCTGCACCGCGCCGAGCGTGCCGCGCGCGGTGTTGACGACGGTCAGGGCCGAGTCGATCGCGTCCATCGCCGAGCCGGCATCCGCGGCGGTGGCGATGGTCAGGTTGGCGATGCCGGTCTCCTGGGTGCCTGCGACCACGGTGGCGGTGCCTGCCGTGGTTCCGGCGGTGATGCCGGTGACACCGGCCATCGTGCCGCCGATCACCAGCGACGCGTTGGTCGACGTGATCTTGCCGTCGGCGGCCATCGTGACGCCGGCCAGCGCAGTCGCGTTGGCGGTCTTGGCGGCGTCGAACGACGCCTTCAGCGCGCTCGCCTGGGTCGGGGCATCCGCGGTCGCTGCCGTGACGATGCTCACGCCCTGGATCGTCAGTGCGCCGGACACGATGCCGGTGGCAAAGTCGCCGACGGCGGATGCCGTCGTCTGCGTGTACGTCGTCGTCGACGGCGGCGTCAGCGTGCCCAGGCCGGCCAGCTGCGCGTTGGCGATCGATGCCAGCGAGATGGTTTCGCCGGAGTTCGCGCCGACCTGGAAGGTCTTGGCGGTGAACGAGCCGTCGATCAGGGCGGTGCCGTTGAACTTGGTCGTGCCGGCCACGCGCTGGATTTCTTCCTTGAGCTGGCCGACTTCGGCCTGCAGCGCGTCCCGGTCGGTCTGGTTGTTGGTCGCGTTGGCCGACTGCACGGCCAGTTCACGCATGCGCTGCAGCATGTCGCCGATCTTGCCGAGCGCGCCTTCGGCGGTCTGCGCCAGCGAGATGCCGTCGTT
>JANXVK010000510.1 GCA_025351675.1 Rhizobacter sp. | reverse complement strand
CCTTGATCAGCTCCCACACGTCCTTGTTCTGCATGAAGCTGCGGCCGAACTGGAAGGTCGAGAAGTTCTTGATCATCTCGAAGTAACGCACGTGCGCCGGTTTGTCGAAGCCGTAGAGCTTCTTCAGCTCCTGGATCTGCTTCGCGCTGTTGTCGGCGCGCGCCTTGTACGCGCCTTCACCGCCGGGACCGGCGCGCTGCTCGGCCATGATCTGCTCGACCGGCCCGCCGGGCACGAACTGGATCACGATGAAGGTGATCGTCAGCGCCCCCAGCAAGGTCGGGATCATCAGCAAAATTCGTTTGAGGATGTAGCTCAGCATGGGGGCTCGATTCGTTCGGGTGGCGTTTCAAAGCCGGGTTCAGCGCTTGGCCGGGTTCTTGATCCACCAGGTCGTCAGCGGCCAGGCCAGCAGCGGGGTAATGAGCGGCGAGTTGTTGATCTGGAAGAACTTCGGCCGCACCGTGGGCATCGCGAACTTGTCCCAGTACGAGACGTCTTCGAAGGGGCTGTACAGCTCGGGCACCTGCCAGTAGTTCCACATCACGATGCGGTCGAGCGCACGGCAGGCATCGCGAAAGCCTTCAAGCGTCGTCGCGGCGGCCATCGCTTCGAGCACGTGATCGACTGCCTTGCTTTTGACGCCGCGATAGTTCCCGCTGCCGGGTTCGCCGGCCGACTTGCTGCCATACAGGTCGACGTAGTTCGCGACCTCGGGCAGCGTGAACGCCGGTTCGACGATCGTCACCATGTCGAAATCGAACTCGGTCAGGCGCCGATTGAACAGCGCATAGTCGACCTTGCGATCGGGCACCTGGATGCCGAGCTTGTCGAAATTGCGGCGCCACGGGTTCATGCGCGGGTCGGTGTTCTGGCCGGTCGGCGACAGGAACTCGAAGATGAACGGCTCGCCCTTCGCGTTGTGCAGCTTGCCATCGGGTGCGAGCTTCCAGCCGGCTTCTTCGAGCAGGGCACGGGCCTTCAGCAAGTTGCGGCGCAGCGCGTTCTCGTCGGTGTCGTTGCGCGGCGCGAGATAGGGCGGGCCGAACACTTCCTTGGGAAGCTCGGCGCGGTACGGCTCCAGCAGCTTCAGCTCGCCCGGCGAGGGCAGACCGACCGCCGCGAACTCGGAGTTGTTGAACACGCTGTTGGCGCGCTTGAGCCGGCGGTAGCGATTGTTGGTCTCGAAGTCGTACGAGAGCACGATCGCTTGGCGTACCCGGATGTCCGAGAAGATCGGTCGGCGCAAGTTCAGCTCGTACGACTGAAGTCCGTCACCGGACTCGGTCTCGAACGGCATCCTGATGATGCGGCCGTCGTCCCATTTCGCACCCTTGTGCTGGCGCGCCCAGATCGACGCACTGTAGACCTTCACGAGGTCGTACTCGCCGGCCTTGAAGGCCTCGGTCGATACGGTGTCGTCCTTGTAGTAGCGGTAGACGACGCGGTCGAAGTTGTAGGCGCCGCGGCGCACGCCGAGGTCGGCGGCCCAGTACGCCGGATTGCGCTTGAGTTCGATGCGGCGCGGCGGGTCTTGCTTCTCGATCGTGTACGGGCCGCTCAGCAGCGGGACCTCGTTCAGCAGCTCGTCGAAACGGATGCGGCTGCCGTCGGGCTTCAAGCCCCACTTGTGCGAAAAGATGTACAGGCCACCGAGCTTGAACAGCGTCGCACTCGTCTTGTCGCTGAGCTCGAAGCGAACCGTCCGCTCGTCGACGACGACGAGCTGCTTGATGCCGTCGGTGAAGGCCGCCTGGTACGATGGTGCGGCGTACTTGCTGGTCAGCGATTCGTACGAGAACTTCACGTCTTGCGCGGTCACCGGGTCGCCGTTCGAGAACTTCGCCTTCGGGTTCAGCCGGAACGTGATCGAGCTCTTGTCGGGCGCGACCAGCATCTCTTCGGCGAGCAGGCCATACATCGTCATGGGTTCGTCGGCGCTGGTCGTCGCGAGCGTCTCGAGCATGAAGATTTCGAGCCCGGCCGGCGACGAGCCGCGCACCGTGAACGGGTTCAATTTGTCGAACGCGGTGCGGCGGTCGGGGTTCGCGAGGTACAGCGTGCCGCCTTTCGGGGCCACCGGGTTCACGTATTCGAAGTGGTCGAAGCCGCGCGGGTACTTGGGCTCGCCGAATGCCGCGTAGGCGTGAACCCAGTTCGTGGCGGGCATGGCGGCCGACGCGGCAGGCGCAGGCGCCGCCACCGGTGGTGCCGCGAAGGCCGCGGCCGCCACCAGCGCCAAGCACGAGGCCGCAGCCTTCAGCGCCGCGCGGCGGTGCGGGGGCGGGAGAACTACAACTTTTTGCATGGCGCGGATGCTAAGGCAAGCGCCATGCCGGCCGGATCAGGTTTACACCCGACCGCGGCGGCGCGAACTCACGCCGTCTGCTTCGGCGCCGGCTTCAGCAGCGCGGCGCAGTTCGCGCGCTTCGGGTCGTTGGCATCGAGCGCGCCGCACACGCCGTCGAGCTGGGTCTGCAGCCGCTTCATGGCCGCGCTGTGCGCGCCGCCCTTGTTCCAGGCCTGCAGCTTGGTGCCCACGCGCTGCAGCGAGCGGCCGCTGCGCTCGTAGAACGCGTCGGGTTGCTTGGCGGCCTCGGCAAATAGTTGGCTCGCGGCTTTCTCGATGCGAGCCTCTTCCTGGGGGCCGAGCTCGACCAGCGCGTTGAGGTAGCTCGCGCCCCATTGCAGTCGCGTCGCCGGGCCTTCGCTCTTGTCGAAGGCCTGCTCGTACCAGTTCAGCGCCTCGACCTTGTCGCCGCGCGCCTTCGCGTTGCCGGCGAGCGAGCTCATCAGGTAGTAGGGCGAGTGGCTCTTCGCGAGGTTCGCCTTGAGCAGCGTGTCGGACTCGGCGCCGAGCCCGGCGCGCTCCAGAAGATACGCCGCCGAGGTGATGACAGCTTGGCGCTCGAAGCCGTCGGTGATCTCGCGGTCGACGCGGGCGGTGTGCGCGCGGATGTCGGCGATCAGCGCTTCGCTGAGCTGCGGCTTCGTGCCCTTCGGCGTGTCGATCGCCGCGAGCTCGACCTGCGAGATCAACGCCGTCAGGCGATCGGCGCGCGACAGCGTCGTGTCGGCCTCGAAGCGTTTCAGCGCGGCGTCGAACGCCGCCAACAGCTCGGCGCGCTGCGACGTGCCCTTGGCGCTGAGTGCGCGCGTGATGTCGGTCGCATAGTTGGTCAGCACGTCCATGTAGGCGCGCGCCGTGGGTGCATCGGCGAGCACTTTCAGCAACGTGGCTTGCGCGGCCGCGTCGGGTTGGGCCGGCGCCTTGTCGCTGTCGACCGCGGCGAGCGCCTTCAGGCGCAGCCGGGTCGCGATCTCGGTCTGGTCGGCCGGGCAGGCGTCGGCGAGTTGCTTGAGCAGCGCGGGCACGCCGTCTTTCGGGACGAGCTGCTGCTGGTCGGTGTCGAACGAATAGAACGCGAGCAAGCGCCAGTCGTTCGCGGTCAGGCCGGCGCCGCCGGTCTTGGCGGCGGCGAGCACTTCTTTCACGGGCTTTTGCGCGTTCATCCCGAGCGTCAGCACTTGGGTGTAACGCTCGGCCTCGACCTCGCCCGGCAGCCGCGTCAGCTCGGTGCCTTGGGGGTTGAACAGCACCATCGTCGGGTAGCCGCTGACCTTGAAGCGCGCGCCGATCTTCTGCGCGCCGGGCGTGTCGCCGTCGACATAGACCGGCACGAAGGCGCGCGAGCGCTCGATGAAGTCCTGGCGGTTGAACAGCGTCGCCTTGACCTGGTTGCACGGCGGGCACCACTTGGCGCCCCAGTAGACGAACACCGGCTTGGTTTCGGCCTTGGCCTGCGCAAACGCGGCGTCGACATCGGCGTCGCTGGCGGCGTACTTCCAGGCGATGCCGGTCTCGGCGTGGTCGGTCGCTGGTGCGGTCCCTTTTGCGGTGGCGACGGGTGCGGTCGCAACGGCGACCGGCGCGGCGACGTCGGCCGGCTTCGAGCACGCGGCGAGCAGCGCGGCCGAGGCGACAACGGCGGCGACGGCGGTCAGGGTGCGGTGTGCGGTGCGGAACATGGAAAGACTCCTGGCTGAACTGCGCAGAGAATTGCGCAGTGTACGAATCAATCGACCGGCGCAGGCGCCTCGCGCACCGGATCGTTCGGCTTGCTCGACGCGTACTGCGCCACGGCGACGCCGGCGAGCGTCAGCGCCGCGCCGGCGAGCTTGGCACCGGTGTAGCGCTCGCCGGTCAGCGCCCACGCGACGAGGCCGGCGACCGGCGGCATCAAATACATCAGCGGCGCACTGCGGGCCACGCCGCGCACGGCGTTGACCCAGCCCCAGACCAGCCAGCCGAGAAACGCCGAGATCAGCACCGCGTAGCAAAGCCCCAGCCAGATCATCGGGCTGACCTCGCGCCAGTCGACCGCCAGCCCGGCCGGCAGGCTCAGCAGCACGACTGGACCGCTGCCGAGCAGGGTTGCGTAGGTCATCACGGTGACGCCGCCGTGACGCTCGATCAGCGGCTTGGCGCTGACGGTGTAGTACGAGAAGAACGACGCCGCGACGAGCAAGGTGAGGTCACCGCCGCTGGCCTGCCAATGGCCGCCGAGCAGCTTGTCGGAGAGGAACACCAGCACGCCGGCGCAAGCCACCGCGACGCCGGCGATCTGGCCGCGCGTCAGTTGTTCGACGCCGTGCCAGCGAAGGATCAGCAAGGTGAATACCGGCCCGCAGGCCAGGATCAGCGAGCTCGAGAACGCGGTTGACCAGTGGATCCCGAAGGTGACGAGGCCGACGTGGATCAGGTGGCCAGCTAGGCCCAACTTCAGCAGCGCGAACAGGTCGGCGCGCGGTACCCGCGGCCACCGGAACCGGTAGCGCCACAGCAGCAGCGCGGTCGCCGCGACCGGCATCATCAGGTAGCGCGCGAACAGAAAGCCGCCCGGAGACAGCGCGTTGAACACCGCCTTTTGCACGCTGAAGTTTGAACCCCAGACCGCGACCATCGCGATGGCGGCCCACAGCGCCTGGCGCGCGCGATCGGGCGCCGCTTGCTGCGGCAAAGGCGTGTCGGCAGTTGCGTCGAGCGCAGGCGGCATCCGGGTCAACTCTCGGGTGGAAGCCCCGAAGTGTCGCCGAGTTGGCCCTGCGCGTCTTCGAGCCGCCACCCTTCCAGCGGTGTGGATCGGGCCAGCGCCATTCACAGCCCGAACGGCATCTGCATCGCGCGTTTCGGCGCGGCCCGGGCGACATCAAGTGCGCCTTCGGTGGCGACCAGCACACCGCACTCGGGCGGGATTTCGTCGACCTGGCGATGCCGGCGCGGATCACGTACCAGCACTCGCTGCTGAGCTGCAGGTAGGCGGCGCGTTTGGTCGGGCTGCGCAGGTCGCCGAGCAGGTCGGCACGGTTCACCTTGACCTCGTGCACGACCGGTTCGAGGTACGCCTCGACCGTCGTGTGGCGGATCGAGAACACATCCGGCATCGCGATCGCCCAGGCCTCGCCGACCTTCGCGCGCAGGCTCAAGGCCCGCCACGCGATGCGCCCGGCGCGGGTCATCTCGCGCGCCACGCGCTCGACCAGCAGCTCGTGCGGGTCGCGCCGCGCGCGGTTGCGCTGCAGCGTCTCGGCGATCAGCAGCAGGCCGGCGTCGGTGACGCGCAGCGTCTCGTGGCCGAGCGCGCTGCGCACGCGCGCCAGCAGGCCGGCGGCGAGCAGCTCGATCTCGACCGCGTCGAGGCACGGCCAGCCGGCCGAGCGATAGACCTCGCGCAGGCGGCGGCGGTGCAGCACGGTGATCGACGCATCGGGCATCCGGCAAGGGTAGCGCGGGCACGCTGCCGTGCTGTTGTCGGCCCGAAGCCGATGTGGCCACCGGCCCTACCCGCGTCTGCTCGCCGCGCTCGACCCCGGGTCACGACGCTGAAGAAGCGTGTGCTGATGGGCCGCACGCACATCGACCTCGAAGGCGGCCGCAAGCACTTTCCGGCGCCGGCCGCGTTCTTCGCCTGGCGGGCGCGCGCCGCCCAGGATCGTGACTCCGCTGGTCACCGACAACCGCATCAACATGCCTGAGGCCGCCGAAGCGAGCCTGGCCGAAGGCTGCGCCGACATGGTCGGCATGGCGGGGCCATTGCTCGCCAACGCCGAGCTCGTCGTCGAGACCGCCGCCGGCGAGGCCGCCGATCCCGACGCGAAACGCGCGATCGACCCGCGCACGCGGCTGGCGGCGCCGACTCAGAGTCGCCGCTTGCGGCACTTGGATCACGTCGCCGGCTTGTCGCTCAGCGCCTTCATGTTGTCGACGAGTTCCTTGCTCATCGGCGCATTCAGGTTGATGCCCTTCGGCGGGATCGGCGACATGAACCACTTCGTGTACAGCTTCGTGAACTCGCCGCTGCTGATCAGGCTGGCCAGTGTGGCGTCGACCAGCTTCTTGAACACCGGGTCGTCGAGCCGCAGCATGATCGCGTAGGGCTCGACCTGAATCGGCTCTCCCACCACCGCGAGCGAGGCCGGGTTCTGGCTGCTGGCGCGCAGGCCGTACAACAGGATGTCGTCCATGCCGAACGCGACCGCGCGGCCGCTCTCGACGAGCAGCGCCGATTCAGAGTGGTCTTTCGCGGCGATCAGGTCCATGCCGAGCTTTTTCTCTTCGTTCAGGTTGCGCAGGATCTGGAAGTTGGTCGTGCCCGTGGTCGAGACAATCGTCTTGCTCTTCAGGTCGTCGATCGTCTTGATCGTGGTGCCGGTCTTCACCAAAAAGCGCGTGCCGGTGTAGAAGTAGTTGGTCGCAAACTGCACCTGCTTGCCGCGCGCGCTGTTGTTGGTGGTCGAGCCGCACTCGATGTCGATCGTGCCGTTCTGCAGGAGCGGGATCCGGTTCGCCGAAGTCACCGATTGCAGCGCCACCTTCAGGTCGGCGCGGCCGGTCGCCTTCTTTACTTCGTCGACGATCTTCAGGCAGATCTCGTGACCGAAGCCGACCGGTTGGGCCTTGTCGTCGAGGTACGAGAACGGGATCGACGACTCGCGGTAGGCCAGCGTGATCGTGCCCGAGGCCTTGACCTTGTCGAGCGTGCCGGCGGTCTGGGCTTGCGCCAGCATCGGGTTCACGAGCAGCGGCGCCGCGAGGGTCAGCATCGAGATCGATTGGAGAGCGTTCAGGCGCATGGGGTTCCTTGTGCGGTGGAGGTGAAAGCGGCACGAATCATGCCTTGACGATGGAAACCCGGGCAAGCAGATTCCGGGCACACGAGGGTTTGCCGCTAGCATTTGCGGCTCGGGGGGAACCCGAAGCGGCCGCGGTGCTCAGAGCGCTTCGGGCCGCCCATCACATCACTCCGAGGAGCCTGCCTGCCATGACGCCGACGCTGAAGAAGACCGTTCTGCTGATCGCCCTGACCGCGTGTGCCGCAGCCGGCCACGCGGCCGACGAGCCGAAGCTGCTGAACATCTACAACTGGTCCGACTACATCGCCGACGACACGATCAGGAACTTCGAGAAAGAGACCGGCATCAAGGTCAACTACGACAACTACGATGCCAACGAGATCCTGCACGCCAAGCTGGTTGCGGGGAAGACCGGTTACGACATCGTCGTGCCCGGCTCGCACTTCGCGAAGACGCAGATCGCTGGCGGCCTGCTGCAAAAGCTCGATCGCGCCAAGCTGACGAACTGGGGCAATCTCGACAAGGGCCTGCTCGAACAGCTGGCCAACGTCGACCCTGGCAACCAGTACCTGGTCGACTGGATGTGGGGCTACGTGACGGTCGGCATCAACACCGCGAAGGTCAAGGCCGCGCTGGCTGCATCCCCCAACCCGCTGCCGCTGCCCGACAACGCGTGGTCGCTGATCTTCGACCCGAAGTACGCTGCCAAGCTGAAGGGCTGCGGCGTGAACTTCCTCGATTCGGCCTCCGAAGTGCTGCCGGTTGCGATGCTCTATGTCGGCAAGCCGGCCTACAGCACGAAGGCGGCCGACTACGACGCGGCCGCGACGATGCTCAAGAGCGTGCGCCCGTTCGTCACGCGCTTCTCGTCGTCGGGCTACATCAACGACCTGGCGAGCGGCCAGTTGTGCGCGGTGATGGGCTACTCGGGCGACATCAACATCGCCCGCGCCCGCGCCATCGAGACCGCGCCTTCGGTGCCGCCGGCGATCGAGGCGCTGGTGCCGAAGGGCGGCGCCACGCTGTTCTTCGACACGATGGCGATCCCGAAAGACGCGCCGCATCCGGGCAACGCGCACCTGTTCATCAACTACATCCTGCGGCCGGACGTGGCGGCCAGCCTCACGAACAAGGTCTTCTACGCGAACCCGAATGCGGCTTCGCTGAAGTTCGTGAAGAAGGACGTGGCGGCGAACAAGACGATCTTCCTGAGCGATGCCGAGCTGAAGCGCCTGACGCCGCCCGACGCCGCGCCGCAAGACATCCGCCGCGTGCAGACGCGCATCTTCACGGGGTTCAAGGCGGGCAAGTAGCGGGCACCAAACACGTGGCCGCGCACCTCGCGAGCGCCATCGTGCCGACTTGAGCTCTTTCTGTGACGCCGGCGCCGCAAGCGTGAACTATGCACACCTCGCCGCGATGGAACAAACCGTTGCGCCGGTTCATGGGATGCAACGCATCTTCACCCCTAGGATGCGCCACACCGAGTTCAAGTGCAGGTGGCGTCTTCTTCGGGCGGCCACACACCTCCGGTGCTGACCCAGGACCCGAGGAGCCCAGATGTCGTTCGTCATGATTGCCGCCGGCCCGACCAGTTGCTCACGGGTTCGCACGGTCTCGATCCGTTCCGTGGTGTTCGGCAGCGCGCTGGCAGCGCTCGGGATGCTGGCGGCCGGAGTCGGGCTCGGTTGCTGGATATCGACATCGACGCCGACCACGCCAACGGCACACGCCAGCGCGGAGCACCCGCACTCGGCGTCAGCATTCGTCGTCGAGCAGCTGGGTGCGCTGTCCGGCCGCCTGTTCAGGCTCGAGACCCAAGCCGGTCAGCTGGGCGAACGCGTCGGCGCAAAGCTGATGAGCCCTGCGCCGAAGCCGCAGGCCAGCGCGCGCGATTCAGGCCGCGGCGGGCCGTTGCTGCCAACGCGGCCGGAGCAGGCTGCGGTCGACGACCTCGACGCGATGGCGTCCCGGCTCGCCGAGATCGAGCGGCAGATCGCGCTGGTCTCCGACGCAGCCGCGCTGCAGAACCTGGAGCTCATGCGCCTGCCCAGCCATTTGCCGGTCGCCGGCGCGCACCTGGGGTCTTCGTTCGGCAATCGGGACGATCCGTTCACCGGCAGGCGTGCCTTTCACGCCGGGCTGGACTTCAGTGCCGGGCAAGGCACGGCCATCCGTGCCGCGGCCGGCGGAACCGTGGTGTTTGCCGGCTTCAAACCCGATTTCGGCTGGGTCGTGGAGATCGAACACGGCAACGGCCTGACCACCCGCTACGCGCACGCTTCGCGCCTGCGGGTCAAGGTCAATGCCCTCGTGACGCCGGGTGACGTGATCGCCGAGGTCGGTTCCACGGGTCGTTCCACCGGCCCGCACCTGCACTTCGAGGTGCTGGTTCAGGGCGTCTACCAGGACCCCAAGAAATTCCTGGATGCAGGCAAGCACCTGCCCAGGCTGGTGGCCGCAGCGCCGGCTGTGTCGTCGCTTCGCGCAAGGTAGTCGCGCCGGCGGCGTTAAACTCAGGGGTTTGGCACAGTTGAACTAACTGTTTGCGCCCACATCTGGGTTACGTACTCAATAAGGATTCTGGCCGCGTTGCAAGCTCAGGGGAGCTCGCAACGCGGCCTCGCATTTATGGCTTCCAATATCCTGACCAAACTTTTCGGTAGCCGCAACGACAGGCTTCTGAAAACCTACCGCAAGACCATTGACCGTATCAATGCGCTCGAAACCCAATA
>JANXVK010000042.1 GCA_025351675.1 Rhizobacter sp. | reverse complement strand
CGCCGGGCGAGCTCGAACTGCTCGCGCGCATCACCGGCCCCGCGGTGCTGCGCGAGATGCTGCTCGAAGCGCGGCTGTTCGACGCGCCGCGCGCATTGCAACTCGGGCTGGTGCACGCGGTCGTCGCCGATGCCGAGGTCTTTGCTGCCACGTTGCAGCGCGCGCGCCACGCCGCCGCACTTTCGCCGCAGGCCGCGCGCATCAACAAACGCACGCTGCGCCAACTCGCGGCCCTGGGTCCGACCGCCGGCGAACGCCGCGCCCACTTCGACTACGCGGCGAGCGCCGAACACCGCGAAGGCGTGACGGCCTTCATCGAAAAACGCACGCCACGCTTCCGACCATGAACCAGAACGCCAACCTCTTCAGCGCATTGCGCGCCGGCTTTCCCGCCGACCTCGACCGCGTCGCGATCGAAACTGCCGACGCGAATGTCGATACCGCCTCGTTGCACTACACATGGCGCGACCTCGACCGCGGCACCGCGATGCTCGCGAACCTGCTGGCCTCGCTCGACCTGCCCGCCGGCAGCCGCGTCGCGGTGCAGACCGAGAAGTCGGTCGAGGCGCTGATGTTCTACCTCGCGGTGCTGCGCGCCGGGCTCGTCTACCTGCCGCTGAACACCGCGTACCAGCGCGACGAGATCGGCTACTTCATCGGCAACGCCGAACCGGCGGTGGTCGTGTGTTCGCCGAAGCATTTCGGCTGGGTCAGCCGGATCGCGTTCGCGGCCGGCACGACGCACGTGTTCACGCTCGGCGACGACCGCAGCGGCAGCCTGCTGCAACGCGCCGCGGTGCACAGCGACGTGCACGCGCCGGCGGTACGCGGCGCCGACGACCTCGCCGCCATCCTCTACACCAGCGGCACGACCGGCCGCAGCAAGGGCGCGATGCTGAGCCACGGCAATCTGCTGAGCAACGCGCAGGTGCTGAAGACGTACTGGGGTTGGAGGCCCGGCGACGTGCTGATCCACGCGCTGCCGATCTTCCATGTACACGGCCTGTTCGTGGCCTCGCACGGCGCGCTGCTGAACGGCAGCAAGATGATCTGGCTCAACAAGTTCGAGCCGAAGACGGTGATTGCAAAGCTGCCCGAAGCGACCGTGTTCATGGGCGTGCCGACGCTCTACGTGCGGCTGCTCGCCGAGCCCGGCCTGACGCGCGCCGCGTGCGCGACCATGCGCCTGTTCATCAGCGGCTCGGCGCCCTTGCTGATCGAGACCTTCAACCTGTTCCGCGAGCGCAGCGGTCACACGATCCTCGAGCGCTACGGCATGAGCGAGACGGCGATGCTGACCTCGAACCCGTACGACGCATCGGCAGGCGAACGCCGCGGCGGCACGGTCGGCTTCCCGCTGCCCGGCGTCGGTGTGCGCGTGGTCGACGATGGCGGCGCGCCCTGCCCGAGCGGCGAGATCGGCAACATGCAGGTCACCGGCCCGAACGTGTTCCAGGGCTACTGGCGCATGCCCGAGAAAACGGCGGAAGAATTCACCGCCGACGGCTGGTTCAAGACCGGTGATGTCGGCCAGATCGACGCACGCGGCTACGTCACCATCGTCGGCCGCAGCAAAGACCTGATCATCAGCGGCGGTTTCAACGTCTACCCGGCCGAGATCGAGGGCACGCTGAACGACATGGCCGGCGTGTCCGAGAGTGCGGTGATCGGCGTGCCGCACCCCGACTTCGGCGAAGCCGTGGTCGCCGTCGTCGTCGCGCGGCCGGGCAGTTCGCCCGACGCGAACGCGCTGATCGCCGAGCTCAAGGCGAGGCTCGCGAACTTCAAGGTGGCCAAGCGCGTGTTCGTCGTCGGCGACCTGCCACGCAACGCGATGGGCAAGGTGCAGAAGAACCTGCTGCGCGAGGCGCACAAAGGCCTATTCACGGCGTGAGCGCGACGGCCGTCTGCCCGCGCTGCGGCGAGGGCTTCCACTGTGGCGCGACTGTCGCGCAACCGAACGATGCGACGCCGTGCGCCTGCACGACGGTCGCGCTCGACCCGAAGCTCCTGGCGGACCTACGCGAGCGCTACACGCGCTGCCTCTGCCTGCGATGTCTGGCAGAACTCTCGACGGCCAATCGGGATACGGGCGGCTCATCGCTGAGCGCGCCCCTCCCACACCACCCGACATGCGGGTCCGCACCGGGCGGTTAGAGAAGTTGAGGTCATGAGCGTCGGGGCACGATCAAGCTGGAGGACCCATTCCGCTCGTGTTGTGAGTTGGAAATTTGTTGAACTGATCGGCCCGCC
>JANXVK010000025.1 GCA_025351675.1 Rhizobacter sp. | reverse complement strand
CCCGAAGGACCTGTTCGGCCGGCTGGTCCCGATCCCGCGCTCGCCGGCGCCCGCGATGCCTGTGATGGAAGCGGCGCAGGCCGCATGAGATCGGTCCAGGCTCCCGGCGCGGTCGAGATGATCCGCCCGCATCTGCAACGCGCCGACCCGGTCACGCTGGAGCGCTTCTGCACCCGCTTCAACTTCGAGCTGATGGCGTTCACGACGCCGATGCGGCCGGCGCGCCGATCTATCACACCAACGTGATGATGAGCGTCGCGACCGGGTTCGCGCTGATTGGCTTCGAGTTGATGAACGACTCGAACCGCCGCGGCGAGTGGCGCGCGTGGCTCGAAGAAAGCGGTCGCGAGGTGATCGCGCTCGACGCACGGCAGGTCGGTGAGTTCGCCGGCAACGCGCTGGAGCTGTCTGGCAGCGATCGGCGGGCGCTCGCGCAGGCGGCACGCGCCGCCGCGAGCCTGCGGCCCGACCAGCGCGCGGTGATCGAGCGCAGCGCGGCGCTGCTGCCGCTCGCAGTGCCGACGATCGAACGCGCCGGCGGCTCGGTGCGCTGCATGCTCGCGGGCATCCACCTCGCGCGGCGCTGAGCCGCTCTGGTTCAAGGCCTGCGCAGAAACGCCAGCAGCAGGCGCACCACGGCGTCGGGCTGCTCCTGCTGCACCCAATGCCCGGCGCCGTCGACCCAGTGGCAGCCCTGCATCTGCGTGCAGGCGCTCGTCTGCATCGCGTCGAGCGCGCCCGGTGACTGCCACGCGCCCCAGTCGCTGCGCCCGGCGATGAAACACGAGGGCACGTCGATCGTGCGGCCCGCGAAGAGTTGCAGATCGGCGTTGACGCCTCCGGTCGCGCAGCGGTACCACTGCAGCCCGCCCTGCAGACCGGTGCGCGCGAACTCGGCCGCGTAGACCGCGAGCTCGGCGTCCGGCAACCACTGGCAGGCGGCGATCTGCGCCGCAGACGGCATCCGCGGCGCGACGGTTTCGGCCATGCCTTTGTGCAGGTCCATCACGTAGTACTCGGGCATCTTCTCAAACTCGGCGGCGCTGCGCTCGTTCAACACGAACGGCCGGTTGCCGAGCCAGTCGGCGCTCTTGTAGTGGTAATAAGCGCGCAGAAAATCGTGCAGGCCTTGCGGCGCGAATCGCATCTCGGCGGCGGCGGTGCGGGTCGAATAGTGCCACTGGTAGTGCTTGCGCGGGCGCGGCAGCTGCGCAAGTGCGGCGTGCAGGTCCGGCTCGTCTGCGGATTCAGGTGACAGCGCGGGCGCCCCGGCGTAGGGTGCGCTCATCAGCACCACCGAGCGAAAAACGTCGGGGCGCGCGAGCGCGCAGCACGCAGCCACCGGCGACCCGAAATCGTGGCCGACGACCGCCGCCACCGAATGCACCCCCAGCGCATCGAGCAGGCCGAGCGCGTCGGTCGCGAGATTGAGCAGGCGGAACGACGCCAGATCGCCGTCGTAGTCGGCATCCCACCCCGTCGTGCGGCCATACCCGCGCTGGTCGGGCGCGATGACGTGGAAACCCGCCTGCGCCAGCGGCAGCATCAGCTTGCGCCAGCTCCAGGCAAGCTCCGGGAAGCCGTGCAGCAGCAGCACCGCGGGCCGATCGCCACCCTCGAAGCCGGCTTCGAGGAAGTGGACGCGCAAGCCGTGGTGGTTGTCGACGAAGCGTGAGCGGACGCCCTCCGGCAACGGCAACGACGCCAAAACATCGCTCATGCCGCTGGCCGGCCTTGCGCCTCCTCGTCCTGCAGCAGCCGCCACATCACCTTGCCCGAGCCCGACTTCGGCAGCGCGTCGACGAACTGCACGAGCTTGGGCACCTTGTAGGCCGCCATGTTCTCGCGCGACCAGTTGGTGATGTCGTCGGCCGTCGTCTGGCCCTTCGCCTCGGCGCGCAGCACGACGACCGCCTTGACGGTCTCGCCGCGGTAGGCATCGCGGGCCGAGATGATGCAGGCCTCCTGCACCGCCGGGTGCTTGTACAGCAGCATCTCGACCTCGGCCGGCCAGATCTTGTAGCCGCTCGCGTTGATCATCCGCTTCAGGCGATCGGTCATGAAGAAGTAGCCTTCGTCGTCCATGCGGCCGAGGTCGCCGGTGCGGAAGAAGGTGTGGCCGTCGACCTCGATGAACGCGTCTTTGGTCGCTTCCGGGTGGCCCCAGTAGCCCTTGAACACCATCGGGCCGCGGCTGATGATCTCGCCGACCTCGCCGGGCGGCAATTCCTGCAGTGTGAGTGGATCTATGACGCGCGAATCGACGCCGAAGATCGGTATGCCCAGGCATTGCAGCTTCGCGCGCTCGGCCGGATTCGCGTGCGTGGGTGCCGCGGTTTCGGTCAGGCCGTAGCCCTCGGCGAACGTCAGATTGAACTCGTCGAGCAGGCGCTGCGCGACCGCCTGCGGCATCGCCGCACCGCCACCGCTGAGATAGATCAGGCTGGTCAGGTCGAACGACTTGTAGTTCGGGCTGCCGAACAGGTCGATGATCATGGTCGGGATGCAGGTCCAGTGCGTGACCTTGTACTTCGAGATCATCCGGCCCGCGAGTTCACGATCCCAGCGCGGCAGCAGCACGCTGGTGGCGCCGGTGTAGACATTGCCGAGCAGGCCGTAGACCATGCCGGTGATGTGAAACATCGGCACGACCGCGAGGCTCACCGTCTCCGGACTCGCGTGGCCCCAGATGCCGCCACCGACCGAGTTCGACATCAGCGTGCGGTGCGTGTGCATGCAGCCCTTGGGCAGGCCGGTCGTGCCCGAGGTGTAGGGCAGCAGCGCGAGGTCGTCGGGCTTCGAGGTGAGCGGGCCGGGCGCGAGCTTCAAAGCCAGCGCGTCGTTCCAGCGCAGGTAGCCCGCGGGCAGCTCGGGGTCGCTGCGCAGCCAGGCGTCCATCGCCGGCGGCGGCGCATCGCCAGGGTCGACTTCGCCCCCGCTCCCGAACGAATCAGGCATCGCGTCGGTGAAGCGCGTGACCAGCACCTGCGCGAGCCGCTGCGCCTCGGGCACGTCGGCGTTCGCCTTCGCGACGATCGCCGCGAGGTCGGCGGTGCAGACCACGACCCTGGTCTGCGGGTCGGTGATGAAGTGCTTGAACTCCTCGGCCCGGTTCATCGGGTTCACCGGCACGACGACTGCGTTCGCGCGCAGGATGCCGTAGTACGCGGCGGCGTACTGCGGGCAGTTCTGCATGAAGATCGCGACCCGCTCGCCGGCCCGCACGCCCACGCTCTGCAGCCAACCGGCAATGGCCTCGGCCTGCGCTTTCAGGTCGGCATAGCTCAGCGGCCGGCCGAAGAACAGGTAGGCCGGCTTGTCGGGAAAGCGCGTGGCCGAGACTTCGAGGTTGAACCACAGTGTCGTGTTCGGCACCGAGAGTTCGCGCGGCAGGCGCTTCGGCCAGATCTTGTGGTGGGGGCGCTCTGCGGCGAGCGGTGCTGCGTTCAGGGTCAAGGTGGGCTCCACGGTGGACGGACGACGGGGCGAAGCCGAAGGTATAGCGCAGGCGGCCACCGCGGCCTACGGCGGGAACCCGGTGTCGCGCAGGTGACCGACGCACGCGGCGGCCGGCATCGATCGCCCGAGAAAACCCCTTCGGGCGGTGTTCGTTCACGCATCGCCGGTGCCCGCGGAAGCCTATGCTGTCGCCCATGGCCAGCGCCACCCCTTCGACCGCCGCCGGGCCGGCGCCCGACGCGCCGGCCGTCCTCGACATCGAGGCCTCGGGCTTCGGACGCGACAGCCATCCCATCGAGATCGGCTTCGTGCTGCCCGACGGCCAGACTTGGTGCACGCTGATCCGCCCCGCACCGGCGTGGAGCCACTGGGACCCGGCCGCCGAAAAACTTCACCACATCCCGCTCGCGACCGTGATCCGCCACGGTCGCGATGTGGTCGAGGTCGCGACCCAGCTGAACGAGCGCCTGCAGGGCCTGACGATGTACTGCGACGGCTGGGCGCACGATTGCGTCTGGCTCAGCGTGCTGTTCGAGGCCGCAGGCCGCACGCGGTCGTTCAAGCTCGACAACCTGCGCGCGCTGTTGACCGAGCAGGAGGCGGCGTTCTGGGACGTCGTGAAGAAGCAGGTAACGACCGAGATGCGGCTGCAGCGCCACCGCGCCAGTTCCGACGCGAAGATCCTGCAGCACACGCTGATGCGCCTGCGCGCGCCGCTGCCGCAGCGCAGCCGGGGCCTTGCCGGCGACTGACGTCGATCCGCGACCGAGAGCCTGCGAACGAGCCCGCCGCGGCATCAGCCGGCCGCGCGCCCGCTGTGCAACCGGTCGATCTGTTGCTGCTGCCGCTCGACCACGCCAGCGTACATCTGCAGCTGCTCGCCGAGCGCCCGCAGGCGTTCGGCGGTGCGCGAGCCCAGCCCGATCAGCAGCTTCACCGCGACCCGTGGCTGCTGGTCGATCAGCGCCTCGAGGCCGTGGCGCGACAGCGCCGCCGCCTGCACGGCCGAGACCGTGGTGCAACTCGCCGAGCGCGGTGCACCGTCGAGCAGCGCCATCTCGCCGATCACGCTGCCGGGCCCGACGACCGAGATCGCGACCGGGGCCAGGCCGCCGCCCACGCCGACCTCGATCGAGACCTCGCCGTCGAGCACCAGCAGCAGGTGGTCGAGCCGCGCGCCGTCGCCCTCGCGGAACAGCGTCACGCCCGGGCCGAAATGCATCAGCCGCATCTGCGCCACCAGCGATGCGGCCTCGGTCGGGGTCAGGTCGAGCAGCGCGCCGGGGGTGCGCAGCAGGTCGGCGGCGCGCTCGGCGAGCGCCGGCACGTCGGACAGTGGCCGCGACGCACCGCCGGCGAGCGGGTCGAAGTGGGGGTGGATGGGGGCTTGCACGTCATGGACGGTATCACCCTGCAGGCTTGCACCTAAAATCACGACCCTCCCCTGACCGAAACGAAGCCGCTCCATGTCCACGATCCTCCAGCACCTCCCGGTCGGCCAGAAGGTCGGCATCGCGTTCTCCGGGGGGTTGGACACCAGTGCCGCGCTGCACTGGATGCGCAACAAAGGCGCCATTCCGTACGCCTACACCGCCAACCTCGGCCAGCCCGACGAGACCGACTACGACGAGATACCGCGCAAGGCGATGGAGTACGGCGCCGAAGCGGCGCGCCTGATCGACTGCCGCGCGCAACTCGTCGCCGAAGGCATCGCGGCGCTGCAGAGCGGCGCCTTCCACATCTCGACCGGCGGCGTCACGTACTTCAACACCACGCCGCTCGGCCGCGCGGTCACCGGCACGATGCTGGTCAGCGCGATGCGCGACGACTCAGTCAACATCTGGGGCGACGGCAGCACCTACAAGGGCAACGACATCGAGCGCTTCTACCGCTACGGTTTGCTCGCGAACCCGAGTCTGAAGATCTACAAACCCTGGCTCGACCAGCTCTTCATCGACGAGCTCGGTGGCCGCGCCGAGATGTCAGCGTTCATGAGCGCGGCCGGCTTCAAGTACAAGATGTCGGCCGAGAAGGCGTACTCAACCGACTCCAACATGCTCGGCGCGACGCACGAGGCCAAGGATCTCGAACACCTCGACAGCGGCATCAAGATCGTCAACCCCATCATGGGCGTGCCGTTCTGGCGCGACGACTGCGTCGTCAAGGCCGAGAAGGTTGTCGTGCGGTTTGTCGATGGTCAACCCGTGGCGCTGAACGGTCAGAGCTTCACCGATCCGGTCGCGCTGTTTCTTGAGGCCAATGCCATCGGCGGCCGCCACGGC
>JANXVK010000493.1 GCA_025351675.1 Rhizobacter sp. | reverse complement strand
GCGGCGCCGTCGGAGAAACCGGCCGCGTTGACGCGGGCCGGCGCCAGCACGACCTCGTCGGCGATCGGAAAGTAGCCGTAGAAGCGCTCGCCGACTTCGATGCCCTCGCAGCCCGACTCGGTCACGTTCGCGAAACCCCAGACCGGGATGCAGCCGGTGGCCGGCTCAAAGGTCGGGAAGAAACCCCAGTAGTTCATCGCATCCCCGAACGCGGCGTAGGTGATGTTGTTCGAGGTCAGCGCGAAGCTGTCGATGGCCAGACGCACGGCGCCTTGCGCCAGCGGCGCGGGCTCGCTGTGAACCCAGCGGGTGTTGGCAAGCGTCTTCTTCTCGACGACGAAGGTGGTGGTCATCTGCGATGTCTCCGTGGTTCGGCGCGGTGCTGTCGGCGCTCGTGATTTAGCATCGAGTATCGCGTTTCCGGAGTCGCCATGAACACCGTCGCATTGCCTGACGGAACGACCCTCCCGCCGATCGGTCTCGGCACCTGGAAGATGGGCGAATCGCCCCGCATCCGCGCCGCCGAGGTGGCCGCGGTGCGGCTCGCGATCGAGATCGGCTACCGTGTGATCGACACCGCCGAGATGTACGGCGAAGGCGGCGCCGAAGAGGTCGTCGGGCAGGCCGTGTCCGAGGCGCTGCGTGCCGGCACGGTGACGCGCGACCAGCTCTTCATCGTCAGCAAGGTCTACCCGCACAACGCGAGCCGCGCGGGCGTGGGCGCCGCGTGCGGGCGGAGTTTGAAGCGGCTCGGGCTGGATCACCTTGACCTGTACCTGCTGTACTGGCCCGGCTCGCATCCGCTGCGCGAGACGATCGGGGGCTTCGAGGCGTTGCAGGCGGCGGGCCGCATCCGCCGCTGGGGCGTCAGCAACTTCGACACCGGCGAGATGTACGAACTGAGCGCCTTGGCCGGCGGCGCGCGGTGCGCGGCGAATCAGGTGTACTACTCGCTCAGCGCCCGGGGCGTCGAGTTCGACCTGCTGCCGTGGCAGCGCGAACGCACGATGCCGTTGATGGCCTACTGCCCGCTCGACCAAGGCGGGCTTGTCGACGAGCCGGTGCTGCGCGAAGTGGCCGAGCACCACGGCGCGAGCGCGTCGCAGGTCGCGCTGGCTTGGCTGATGGCGCAGCGTGGCGTGATGGTGATCCCGAAGGCCGTGCGCGAGGCGCACCTGCGCGAGAACTTCGCCGCGGCCGCGCTCACGCTGCACGCGGCCGACCTCGCGGCGATCGAACGCCGCTTCCCGGCGCCGCGCCGCAAGCTGCCGCTGGCGATGCTCTGAACGACACAGGGCGCGGCACACCGACATCCGGTGTGCCGCGCTCGCGGCAATCACAGCCGCTGCACACCGCCGACCCAGCCGACAAACTTGCCGTCCAGGTACAAGGCGCCTTCGGGTGCGCCGGCTTCGGCGTAGAACTCCAGCTGCGGCGCGGTCCGGCCAACGCGGCCGGCGGGTTGCGCCAAACGGCGCGACAAGCGCGCCAACGCGGCGCTGGCGCTGCGCAGGCCGATCGCGGCCCATCGCAAGGCCGCTTCACGGGCCGGGCGGGGCGCTTCGACGGCGCCGGCGCGGGCGTATTTCAAGCTCGACATGGTGATGTCCTTCGGGATGGGCGCGGCGGATGTGGGTCTGCCGCGCGCGTGTCATGGGCTGTGCTGCTTCATCTGATCCAGTTCGCGCTTCAGCGAACGCCCGGCGTGCTGCCGCATCGAGCGGCCACGGGGTTGGTGGCGGCCGGCACGGCGAAACCGGGCGTGAGCGACGATCGGATTGCGGGGCTTGAGGGTGGTGTTGGTGGCGATCTTCATGAACGTTCTCCTGTTGCAGAAAAGAGGCGGCAGAAACGCGAACGGCCCGGGGCGTGAAGCGCAACCCGGGCCGTGTGACGACTGAAGCGTCGCGTGCGACGTTTCAGCTTGGCGGTGAACCCGGTGCGGCGGTCTGACCTCGCATGGCCCGTTTTGCAATGCTCGACACGCCAGCGGCCGGCGCGAAGCGCAGGGCGGGGGCAGCGGTCAATGCGTTGATCAGGGTCATGAAAATTCGGTGAGGGTGGATCTGCGTGACGTCGTCGCGGCAAGCGCCGTTGACTTGCGCAAATGATAAACGTTTGATTATCTTGCGCAAGGGGGGTTGCGCAGATTTTTCAAGCGGCGTTGCGCAAACGGGACCTCAGCTCTTCGGCTTCAGCGGCTTCACGGCCGCTTGGGTCTGACTCCACAGGTCGCGGCCGTCGTCGGCGGGTGCTGCAGGTTGCGTGGCGCCGGGGTTCGCGGCGGTGGCCGGGCCGGGCGTCAGCACCTCGCCGAGCAGGTCGAGCAGGCGCGCACGGGCGCGTTGCGGGTGGCGGCGGTAGTAGGTCAGCACGAGGCCGACGATGAAGCGCTCGTCGTCGTCCTGCGGCACGTTGCGCTGGCGGTCGTCGTCGATCGGCGCGGCCAATGCCGCGGGCGAGACTCGCGCGCCGGGTTGCGGCGTGGTGGTCGCTCCGCCACTCGCTTGGTCGCGCGGGCCGCGGTGCTCGTCCATCCAGCCGGCGGGTTTCTTGCACAGCTGCTCGAACTGCCGCGCCAGCCGCTCGCCGATCTGGCGCGAGCGGCCCTTGATCTGGCTCCAGTAGCTCGGCTGAATCTGCAGCCGCCCGGCGAAGCGGCCTTCGAGGCCGCGCAGGGTGGCGGCATCGGCATGCTTGACGGTCGCGTGGACGAATTCGTCGAAGAGGATCAGGGCGTTCGCGAGGCGAATCTGGGCGACGTCGCGCGGGCCGGAGTTCATGTTGCAGATGATAAAGCGTCGTTGTGCAGGCACCGGCCCGCGCCGGCCGGTCCCCGGGTGAAAATTGCCGCACCCTCGAACTTTGCCCAGGACACGCTCGATGACCACGCTCGGAACCCCGCTCTCGCCCCACGCCACCAAGGTCATGCTGCTGGGCAGCGGTGAACTCGGCAAGGAGGTACTGATCGCGCTGCAGCGGCTCGGCGTCGAGACGATCGCGGTCGACCGCTACGCGAACGCGCCGGGCCAACAGGTCGCGCATCACGCGCGCACGATCACGATGAGCGACCCGGCGCAGTTGAAAGCGCTGATCGAGGCCGAAGCGTCGACATCAACGCAGCCAATGCTGGTCGTGCCCGAGATAGAGGCGATCGCCACCGGCATGCTTGAGCAGCTCGAAGCGGCTGGCGTCGTCCGCGTGATCCCGACTGCACGCGCCGCGCGCCTGACGATGGACCGCGAAGGCATTCGCCGCCTTGCCGCCGAGACGCTGGCGTTGCCGACCAGCCCGTACAAGTTCTGCGATTCGCTGGCCGAATTGCAGGCGGCGATCGAGGGGTCCATGCAGGCCGACGCAGAGCACCGGTCGGCCATCGGCTACCCCTGCATCGTCAAACCCGTGATGAGCAGCTCCGGCAAAGGCCAGAGCCGACTCGACGGGCCGTCCGATGTCGCAAAGGCGTGGGATTACGCGATGGCCGGCGGCCGGGTCGGCCACGGCCGCGTGATCGTCGAGGGCTTCATCGATTTCGACTACGAGATCACGCTGCTCACTGTGCGCGCGCTCGGTGTCGATGGCCAAGTCGAGACCCATTTCTGCGAGCCCATCGGCCACATTCAGGTCGGCGGCGACTACGTCGAAAGCTGGCAGCCCCAGCCGATGCGCCCGGCCGCGCTGCAGCGCGCGCGCGAAATCGCCAAGTCGGTCACCGACAACCTCGGCGTGGCGCCCCGAGGCAAACCCCAAGGGCTCGGCCTGTTCGGCGTCGAGCTGTTCGTGAAGGGCGACAAGGTCTGGTTCAGCGAGGTCTCGCCGCGCCCGCACGACACCGGGATGGTCACGATGATCACGCAGTGGCAGAACGAGTTCGAGCTGCACGCGCGCGCGATCCTCGGCCTGCCGGTGGACGTCGCGATGAAGAGCCCGGGCGCGAGCGCGGTTGTCTACGGCGGGATCGAGGCGCGAGGCTTGGTATTCGACGGCATCGACGCGGCGCTGCGCGTGCCCAACACCGAGTTGCGCCTGTTCGGCAAGCCCGAGAGTTTCGTCAAGCGCCGCATGGGTGTCGCGCTCGCGTTCGACGCTGACGTGGACGTCGCGCGCCGCCACGCCAAGGCGTCGGCGGCGCTCGTGCGACCGCGCATCCCCTGACCGGCCTTGGCAGGTCGCGGCCCGGTTTTAGTCGTCGTCCTTCGTTTGGTACTGGCTCGTCAACAGCGCCTGCGCCGACGGCGGAACCGCCTCGTAGTGGCTCAGCTCGAGCGTGTAGCGGCCCTGCCCGCCGGTCATGCCGTTCAGGCGCGCCTGGTAGTTCGA
>JANXVK010000587.1 GCA_025351675.1 Rhizobacter sp. | reverse complement strand
CAGTTGACCGCGTCGCCGAACGGCTCGTTGATGCGCATGCCGTCGAAGAACACCGAGACGCCCTGCGGCGTGCCGAGCAACGGCGAGGCGCTGAAGCCGCGGAAATTGATGTCAGGCTGATACGGGTTGCCTTGCGCCGCGTTCACCGTGACGCCGCTCGCGTTTTGCTCCAGGAACTCCGTCAGGTTGCTGCTGCGCTGGCGCCGCAGATCGGCGCTGGTGAAGATCTGCGCGTTCGCCGGCAGCTTGCGCAGCAGCACCCCCGACCCGGGCAGGAGGGTCGTGCCTACGATTTCGACCTGCGGCAATTCCAGCACCTCGGCGGGGTTGGTGGCGGCCAGACTGCAGGCGCACGCGAGCGCACCGGCCAGGCCCGCGAGAGTCGGCGTTTTCATTCGCAGGGTTGGTCCCCGGGTCAGCGGATCGCCACGCCCCAAGGCAGCTTGCCCACGGGGATGTCGGTGAGCTTCAGGTTGCGGTCGGTGTCGATCACCGAGACCGTGCCCGAGCGCCCGCATGCCACGTAGAGCTTCTTGCCGTCCGGCGTGAGCGCCATGTTCCAAGGTCGCTGACCGACCGGGATGGTCGCGCTGATCGTGTTGCTTGCGACATCGAGCACCGAGACGGTGGCGTCGCCGCCGTTCGAGATGAACACGCGTTTGCCGTCGGGGTGCACCGTGACGCCGTTGCTGCGCAGCCCGGCCTTGATCTTGGTGCGCACGCTGAAATTGACGGCGTCGATGACATAGACCTCGCTCGAGTTCTCGGCCGCCACATAGGCGGTCTTGCTGTCGGGCGCGAAGCCGATGCCGCGCGGCCGTGCGCCGACCGCGATCTGCGCCACCACGGCGCGCTTGGCGAACTCAATCACGTCGACCGACTCGCCGTCCTCGGCGCTGACGAACACGTATTTGCCGTCGGGGGTGAACACAGCGTGCTCCGGGTTCTTGCCGCGCACCTTCACGACGAAGGCCTTCCGCCGGGTGTGCGTGTCGACGAATACGACGTCGTTGGTTTCCTCCACCGCGACGGCGACCCAGCGCCCGTCGGCCGAGATGCCCACGCCTTCGGGCGACTCGCCGAGCGCAATCACGCCGTTCTGTTTGCGCGTCAGCAGATCGACGGTCACCAACTGGTTGCCCGGTTGGTCGCTGACGTACGCAGTGCTGCCGTCGAGGCTGATCACGGTGCCGCGCGGCTTCTTGCCGGCGGCGATCTCGGCGACGACCTTGTCGGTCGCCGTGTCGATCACGCTCAGGCTGCCCGAACCTTCGTTCGGAACGTAGGCGAACGGCGCGGCATGAGCCGCCATCGGAAGGCAGATCGCGAGACAGATGACAGACACAAGGGTTCGAATCGGCATGCAGTGTTCCAGGAAGCGGATGAAGGGATTGGCTATGCCGAACGTGCCGGCCAGATGCGCGAAAACATGCCGTCGCGATCGACCAGACCGTGCTTCAGAGCCGCCAGAACATGTCCGGCGACGAGTGCGCTCAGGACCCAGGCCGTGGCGACATGCAGGCCATTGAAGAATGCGTAGACCGGCGGCAGGTCCGGGCCCCAGGCACGCAGCGGGATGCCGAAAAACTTGACGCCGTGCCGGCTGAAGTTCGAAGCCACATAGCCTGCCACCGGCATCACGACGATCAGGACATACATCGCACGATGGACCCAATCGGCGGCGCGCTGCTGCCACAAAGGCATTGACAGCGGCCATGCGGGCGGTCGGTGTGTCAGCCGCCACGCGAGCCTCGCCGCGATCAAGAGCGCGAGCAGGATGCCGAACGACTTGTGCAGGTTGATGACGCCGGCACGCGCCGGCGTGCCGCGCGGTGCGAGGTCGTCGAGCAGGAAGCCGAAGACGATCTGCGCCAGCAGCGCCAGGCCGATCAACCAGTGCAATGCGACTGCCACGCGACCGTAGTGCGCCCCACCCGCCGCGTTCGCGGTGCAGGTCACGTGCCGACGCCGTGGTGGTAAATCCGTGACGACGTTATCGGCCGGGGGATCAACCTTCGCGGTCCGGCTGCGCCGCTCAAGAGGCGCCTGTCGTCTGGCCAAGCAACAAGGTCGTTTGCGGCTGCTTGGACTGGCGCGCGATCTCGAGTGCGCTCAGGCCGCGGTCGTCACGCAGGGTCGCATCGGCACGTCGCGCAAGCAGCAACTTGAGGACCTCGACCTGGCCCTGGCCCGCCGCCCACATCAACAACGTCAGCTGGTGTTCGTACCGGGCGTTGACATCGATGCCGCTCGACAGCAGGGCGTCGACCACGGCGGCGTGTCCCTGGCCCGCCGCATACACGATCGCCGGTTTGTTCATGCGATCGACGGGCTCGGTGCGAGCGCCCGCCGCCAACAGGCGCCTGACGATGTCGATGTTGCCGGCATAGCTTGCCGCCGACAGCGGCGTGACGCCCTCCACGGACGCCAGCAACACATCGGCGCCACCGCGCAGCATGACATCGGCAAGCTTGAAATTGCCCTTTTCGCAGGCCATCAAAAGCGCTGTCTTGCCGAGTCGGTTGCGCGAATTGGCGACCGCGCCTTGCGCCAGAACCCGCTCCACTTGAGCGATGTCGTCTTGGCGTGCCGCCACCAGAAGCTGCGCGTTCAGGTTCGGGTTGCTGGCGGCCTGTGCCAGCGCGGCATTGACCGGTACGGCAACAGCGGCGGCGCAAGCCCAGCGCAGGAATTGACGACGGCATGGAGCGAGAAACGGTTTCATGGGAACAGGCAACCAATCACAAGCGGTGGATGGGAAGAATACTCGTCTCACTCGGCCATTTCTGGTTAAGCTCCCTCTCGGGAAGGCCCATCGCGGCCTCGGGCCCCGCGCGATCCGATGCGCAGATCATAAAACCAGGAGCAGACAATGAACGAAATGACCTCGGGATCGAAACAACGGCTCGCCACGGCGGTTGCAGCCGCTCTTTGTGTAGCGGCCAGCGGCGTGATGGCGCAAGCCGAGATTTCGGGGCAAGCCGCTCCCACCGGGACCCCGGTACCGAAGAATATTTCGGTGTCCCAGGGTCAGCTCGACGCAGCCGACAAAGACCGCGCCAATTTTCTTCACTCGAACATGAATTACGCGCAGACCCGGTACTACCCGGCGGCGCAGATCAACAAGGCCAACGTCGCCAAATTGCGGCCTGCGTTCCAGTTTCAGACCGAGGTGCTCGAATCGATGCAGACGGCGCCGATCGTCGTCGACGGCGTCATGTTCATCACCACCTCGTACAACCACGTCTATGCGCTCGACGCCGTGACCGGCAAGGAGTTCTGGCACTACAAGCACAAGATGGGCGCCGTGACGACCTATTGCTGCGGACCCAACAATCGCGGCGTGGCCGTCATGGGCGACCGGCTCTACATGGGTACGCTCGATGCCAAGCTGCTGTCGCTGGACGCGAAGACCGGCAAGGTCCTGTGGTCAACGCAGATCGCCGACCCGGAACTCGGCTACTCGGAAACGATGGCACCCGTGGCCGTCAATGGCAAGATCCTGATCGGCACCAACGGCGGCGAGTACGGCATCCGCGGCTTCGTGAAGGCATTCGACGCGCAGGACGGCAAACTGTTGTGGTCCTTCGCCACAGTGCCCGAAACCGGCCATGAAGGCGTCTGGGCCGTGAACGACGCGACCGGCCGCAACATGAAGCGCGACATTCCCGCAGAGAAGGCGCAGTTCGCCAAGGGTGGGGAGTTCTACAAGACGCTGGGCGGCGGGGTCTGGATGGCACCTGCGGTCGACAAGGAGAGCAACACTGCGTTCTTCGTGGTCGGCAATCCCAGCCCCGACCTCTACGGCGCCGAGCGACCGGGCGACAATCTTTACACTGACTCGATCGTCGCGGTCGATCTGAACACCGGTGCGTACAAGTGGCACTACCAGTACATCGCGCACGATGTCTGGGATCTCGACGCGGTCTCGCCGGTCATTTTGACCGAGGCGAAGGGCAAGGACGGGGCGATGCGCAAGGTCGCCATCCACGGCGGCAAGACCGGCCACATTTACGTGCACGACCGTGCGACGGGCGAACTGATCCGCTTCAGCGAGGCGATGATCCCACAGGAAAATATGTGGACCCTTCCGACAAAGGAGGGCGCTCGCATGCTGCCAGGGGCGAACGGTGGGGTCGAGTGGAGTCCGATGGCGGTCAACCCGACACTGCGCATGGCATATGCCGCCAATCTTCACCAGCCGATGACCTATCACGTCGAGGAGTCGAAGTACCCGGGCGGCAAGCTCTGGCTCGGCGGCGCGTTCAAGGTGGTGGCGGGTGAGAAACAGTGGGGCCGGCTGGCTGCCGTGAACATCGACACGGGTAAGGTGGCCTGGAAGTTCGACACCGCGCAACCGTTGATCGGCGGCGTGCTCGCCACCGCCGGTGGCCTGGTCTTCAACGGCGAGAGCAACGGCCTGTTTCGCGCTTTCGACGCGAGCAACGGCAAGATGCTGTGGGAGTATCAGTGCGGTGCCGGTGTGAACGCGCCGGCAGTCTCCTACACGGCCGGCGGCAAGCAATACGTTGCTGTCGCTGCGGGGGGCAACACCCAGGTCGATTCCAAACGCGGCAATACGGTCATCGTGTTCGCGCTTCCGTAATTCCCGAGGCCGGTATGACACCTTCGTTCCGAATGGTCGCGAGCACGCTGATGTTTTCAGCGGTGCTCTCGGCACAAGCGCAGACCGGCACGCCTGTTCCTGCAAAGGCCGCTCTGTGCGCGGCATGTCACGACGCTCAGGCGCGCTCCAGCCAATCCGTCATTCCCATTCTGGCGGGGCAGACGGCGCGCTACATGGTGCTGCAGTTGCGCGATTTTCAGGCGGGTCGCCGCTCGAACGAAGTCATGAGCCCGATGGTCGCGGATATGACGCGGGAAGAAATGAACGAGCTTTCAGCGTACTTCGCCGGCCAGAAAGCGCCCGTCCAGGGCTTTGTGGCAGACGCGGGCAAGGCGCGCCTCGGCAAGCTCAAGGCCGACGAAACCCTGTGCACGATGTGTCACCTGGGTGGCTTTGCAGGGCAGAACGAAGTGCCCCGGGTCGCAGGGCAGAACTACGAGTACATCGTCAAGCAGCTGAGCGAATTCAAGGCGCGGACGCGCACCAACGACGCGGGCAGCATGACCAGCGTCAGCAGTACGCTGAGTGCCCAGGACATCGAAAACCTGGCGCACTACATGGTCGGACTCTGACGCCGGGCGGGCGTCGCCGAAGCGACGCCCGCTGGGCGCCATCCCGCGAGACGATTCAGGAGGTTACTTCGCCATCACCTTGTCCGTCACCGCATGCGTCCACGCGGCGGCGCCCGGGTCTTTCTTGATCACCGGGTCGCTGCCGCCGGCCATCAGCACCTTGACCGTGCGCTGGTAGGCCGCCGGGTCGAGCACGCCCATCTTCGGCGTGCCGGCGTTGGTGATCAGCTTGGCGACGTTCTCGAGCTGACGCTTCTGTACCGCGGCGGTCGAGCCGCCCGAGGTGTCGGCGGCGAGCACGATCTTGACGGCTTCGTCCTGGTTCTTGATCGCGTACTCCCAGCCCTTGATCGAGGCTTTCACGAACTTCGCGATCTTCGCGACGTAGGCCGGATCTTTCAGGTCGGGCTCGCGCGCGTAGAGGCCGTCTTCGAGAGTCGCGACGCCCTGGTCTTCATACGGGAAGGTGACCAGATCGGCCGGCTTCACGCCGGCGTCGATCACCTGCCAGTATTCGTTGTAAATCATCGTCGAGATGCACGCGGCCTGGTTCTGCAGCAGCGGGTCGACGTTGAAGCCCTGCTTCAGCACCTTGACATCGGGCGCGGCGCCGCCGGTCTTCAGGCCGAGCGATCCCATCCACGACAGGAACGGGTACTCGTTGCCGCCGAACCAGACGCCGAGCGTCTTGCCCTTGAAGTCTTTCGAGGTCGTCACGCCGCTGGACTTCTTGCAGGTCAGCATCATCCCGGAGCGGTTGAAGATCTGCGCCACGTTGACCATCGGCACGCCGGCTTCGCGGGCGGCGAGTGCGCTCGGCATCCAGTCGACCGTCAGGTCGGCGCCCTTGGCGGCGAGGACCTGTGCGGGCGCGATGTCGGGGCCGCCCGGCTTGATCGTGACGTCGAGGCCGGCCTCCTTGTAGAAGCCCTTCGCGGCGGCGACGTAGTAGCCGGCGAACTGCGCCTGCGGCAGCCACTTGAGTTGCACAGTGACCTTGTCGGCGGCACTGGCCGTGCCGGCGATGCCAGCCAGCATCAAGGGGGCCACGATCAGAGAGTGCAGAAGAGTCGTCTTGCGCATTGGGGAACTCCGGAGGTTGTGCCTTGCGGCGTGGGGAAAGCGGGTGGCTGCGTGAACACCTGATTTGAACTCAAACATGGGCACGAATCGAGGGGTGCCAGAAGGTCGCGCGACGTTCGATCCAGCCGAGCAGGCCGTAGAGCAGCGAGCCTGCGACCGCGGCGACGAGGATCGCGGCCCAGACCAGCCCCATGTTCAGCCGCGCCGCTTCGGTCGAAATGCGAAAGCCCAGGCCGGCGGTCGGCGAGCCGAAGAACTCGGCGACGATCGCGCCGATCATCGCCAGCGTCGAGTTGACCTTCAGCGCGTTGAACACGAACGGCAGCGCGACGGGGATGCGCAAGGACCAAAGGGTCCGCCAAGTGCTCGCGCCGTACGAGCGCATCAGGTCGCGCTCCATGTGGCCGGATTCGGCCAAGCCGGCGAGCGTGTTGACGAGCATCGGGAAGAAGGTCATCACGACGACGACCGCGGCTTTCGAATGCCAGTCGAAGCCGAACCACATCACCATGATCGGCGCGATGCCGATCAGCGGCACCGTGCTCGCGAGGGCCGCCACGGGCAGCAGACCACGCTGCAGGAACGGGCTGCGGTCGATCAGCACGCCGACGATGAAGCCGAGCGCGCAACCGACCACCAGCCCGATCAGCGCCGAGTGCAGCACCGTCTGCTCGAAGTCGCCCATCAGCATGCCGAAGCCTGCGAGCAGCGAACGCCAGATCACGCTGGGCGCGGGCAGCAGCACCTGCGGTACGTCGAACGCGCGCACCAATAATTGCCAGAACACGAGTACCCACGCGCCGAACAGCAGCGGCGTGCCGTACTGACCGACCCATGCGCTGAAACGGTGGTTCGTGTCGAGCGCGGCGAGGCGACGCACGCCAGTGATCGCGAGCAGCACCAGCGCGAAGGTGTAGCACCAGAAGCCGCTTTGCCAAGTGGCCGCGTCGAGTGCGTTGGATACATCGGTCGCGATCAGGATCATCGGCGCCAGCGCAGCGAGCACGCTGAGCAATGCGAAGCCCAGCACCGGCCCGAGCTGCCGAGGCGGCTGCACGACCGCCAGCATCGAGGTGAACAGGCCGCAGCATGCGAACACGAATGGCGGGGCAAAGTTCGGCCAGCGCAGCGCCGCGCCGGCCGTCGTGAAGCCGAGCGGCAACACGAACGACAGCGCCGCGAACAGTGCGGCGAGCGTGGCGAGACGCTGCTCTCGGATCAGCGCGATCAGTGGCATCAGCGACGGCCTCCGGGCGTGAGCAGGCGTTCGGCCAACGCGATGCAGCCGGTGAGGAACAGCCCGAGCAGCGCCGCCATCACGAGCGCCGACCAGATCTGCACCGTGTTGCCGTAGTACGAGCCGGTCAGCAGCCGCGCGCCGAGGCCGGCCTGCGCGCCGGTCGGTAACTCGCCGACGATCGCGCCGACCAGGCCGGCCGCGATGCCGACGCGCAGGGAAGGGAAGAGGAACGGCAGCGAGGCTGGAACGCGCAGCTTCCAGAACGCCTGCTCGGGCGACGCGGCGTAGGTGTGCAGCAGCTCCATCTCCATCACGCCGGGCGAGCGCAGCCCCTTCACGAGCGCGACCGCGACCGGAAAGAAGCACAGGTACATCGAGATGATCGCCTTCGGAAACGTGCCGCTCATCCCCATGCTGCCGAGGATCACGATGATGATCGGCGCGATCGCCAGCACCGGCACGGTTTGCGACGCGATGATCCACGGAAACAAGCTGCGGTCGAGCGTGCGCGAGTGGACGATGGCGACCGCCAGCACCACGCCGAGCAAAGTGCCCATCAC
>JANXVK010000572.1 GCA_025351675.1 Rhizobacter sp. | reverse complement strand
CTCGCTCGCGCTTGTCGGCGGATTGGCGAACTGGAATCTCTTCTTAGCGATGGCTAGTAGCCAGCCAACCCAGGCCCGCATCGTCATCGTCGGCGGCGGCATCGCCGGCTGCTCGACCGCCTACCACCTGAGCCTGATGGGCGAGCGCGACGTGCTGCTGCTCGAACAGGGCAAGCTGACTTGCGGCACGACCTGGCACGCGGCCGGCTTGGTCGGCCAGATGCGCCCGAACCGCACCATGACGCAGATGAGCAAGTACGGCATCGAGCTGTACTCGAAGCTCGAGGCCGAGACGGGCCTGGCGACCGGCTGGAAGCCCTGCGGCAGCGTCAACGTGGCGGCCACGCCCGAGCGCATGAAGGTGTTGCGAAAACAGGCGTCGCTGGCGCGCGGTTTCGGGGTCGAGGTCGAAGTGATCGGCGCGCAGCGCGCCGGCGAGTTGTGGCCGCTGCTGCGCACCGACGACCTCGAAGGCGGCCTCTGGATTCCCGGCGACGGCAAGGTGAACCCGACCGACCTGACGATGTCGCTCGCGAAGGGTGCACGCAACCGCGGCGTGAAAGTCGTCGAGGACATCGAGGTCACCGGTGTGCTGACCGAGAACGGCCGCGTGACTGGCGTTCGCACCTCACAAGGCGACGTGCACTGCGAGGTCCTCGTCAACTGCGGCGGCCAATGGGCACGCCAGTTCGGTCGCCTCGCCGGCGTCAACGTGCCGTTGTATTCGGCCGAGCATTTCTACATCGTCACCGACCGCATCGACGGTGTGCACCCGATGCTGCCGGTGATGCGCGACCCCGACGGCTTCATCTATTGCAAGGAAGAAGTCGGCGGCCTCGTGATGGGTGGCTTCGAGCCGCAGGCGAAGCCGTGGAAAATGGACCCGATCCCAAGCACGTTCCAGTTCCAGCTGCTGGGCGAAGACTGGGATCAGTTCGAGATCCTGATGACGAACGCGATCCACCGCACGCCGTGCCTGGAGACAGCGAAGGTCAAGATGCTGCTGAACGGCCCCGAGAGCTTCACGCCCGACGGCAACTTCATCCTCGGCGAGGCGCCTGAGCTGCGCAACTACTTCGTCGCCGCGGGTTTCAACTCGGCCGGCATCGCAAACTCGGGCGGCGCGGGCCGCTTGATCGCCGAATGGATCATCGGCGGCGAGGCACCGAGCGATCTGTGGGATGTCGACATCCGCCGCTTCGGCGCGTTCATGGCGAACCGCAAGGCGCTCGCCGAGCGCACCGGCGAGACACTCGGCCTGCACTACGCGATGCGCTGGCCGCGCCAGGAGTTGGAGACGGCACGCCCGCTGCGCACCTCGCCGCTCTACGACCTGCTCGCCGACAAGGGTGCGGTGTTCGGCAGCAAGAACGGCTGGGAGCGCGCGAGCTACTTCAAGCCGGCCGGCGCGCACGCAGCGGAGCAAGGCCTCGGCCGGCCGCAGTGGCTGGATTGGGTCATCGCCGAGCAGCGCGCCACGCGCGAAGCCGTCGCGCTCTACGACCAGACCTCGTTCTCGAAGCTGTTGCTGCAGGGTCGCGACGCGCTCGCGGTGTTGCAGCGGCTGTGTGCGAACGAGATCGACATCGCGGTCGACAAGATGGTCTACACCGCGGTGCTGAACGAACGCGGCGGTTTCGAGAGCGACCTGACGATCATCCGGCAGGCGCCCGCGCGCTTCCTGATCGTCACCGGCTCGGCGCAGGCCACGCGCGACACCGACTGGATCAACCGCCACATCGATCCGTCCGAGCACGCATTTCTCACCGACGTCAGCGCGCGGTTCTCGGTGCTGTCGGTGATGGGCCCGAAGGCGCGCGAGCTGCTCGCGCGCGTGAGCCCCGATGACCTCTCGCCCGGATCATTGAAGTTCTCCCACACCCGCGAGATCGACGTCGGCTACGCCCGCGTGCGCGCCGCGCGCATGAGCTACGTCGGCGGGCCGGGCTTCGAGCTCTACGTGCCGATCGAGATGGCGCGGCACGTCTACCTCGCGTTGACGGCGGCCGG
>JANXVK010000521.1 GCA_025351675.1 Rhizobacter sp. | reverse complement strand
GGCAGCCACTCTTGCAATGACTCGGGGAGCAGCATCATCTGCTGCGGTTCGTAGGGGAGGTAGTTCGCGGCCATGCCGCATCAACGCACCTCCCGTGCCATCAGCAGTCAGGGACTTCCCTTCTGCCGCCCAGACTCCTAGTCGAGCTTCAGGGTGCGACTTCCGAGTTGCCTGCGGGCTGGCGCGTCGTGTATCAGGACCTGCTCCGGCGACTGAATCGCGTGAGCGCGCCGCCCCGCGATGATCTCTTCGTCGACGCTCCGCAGGTCGACTACGGGCTATTCCGGATGCGGACTTCTCGCGAGGACCGGGTCGTGGACGGCATCGTGCGCAAGGCAGGTTTGCAACTTGCACACACCTGCAGCGAGTGTGGTCGCCAAGGTAGATTGCGCTCGGTCAAGTTCGCCCGGTACGTGCTCTGTGCCCTCTGCTATGCGCCCGAGGCGCTGCTCGCAGAGGTAGAACAAGCGTTGAGAGTGCTGGAGCGCGCCAAAAAGAGCCGGGTGCCTGCGGCATTTTCGGAAGGGGACTGGTCGGCGCGGCTTGTCGAGATCATCCCTCCCGACCGGTGGAGCAAGATGCGCTTGCTAAATGATCGAGGATATGTGCGATTTATGCCTCTCGACACTGCGTTGCAGATCGTGCCGTGGTTGCAAGCCGTCCACGGCCACATTAAAGCGATGACATCCGGTACCTCGTGCGGGTGAATGACACGCGCCGACCTCGGGCTCGCGGTCGGCGCGTGCCGCACACGAGCGATCAGAGCGAGGTGTCCTTTACTGCGCGTGAGCCGGAAAACTTCATCGGCACGCCCGGCGTGCGCACCTCGCTGCCGCTGTCGAGCTTGACGCCGACGACCATGTCACGCGAGAGGATCTCCATGGCGCCGTCAGGACCGCGGTGCACGAGCCTGCGATGAGGCGCACATCCTGCCCGCCGACAAACGTTTTAGCCAGCGGCCACGTGGTCGACGCCGGCGGTGTGGCCGCGGCTAGGCAGCACCGTGGCATCCACGACGCTGGTGTTGGCGTTGCTCGGACAGCGGCACGTTTCTATTACGCGACAGCGTTTGGGCTGTCAAGCCAGAGTTCGTGGGGTGTAAAACCGCGACGGCTGTGTTTCAATTAGTACACACAACTTTAGGTGCGAGCATCTCTATGAAACGTCGCGACTTGGTAAAACAGGCCCTCGGTGCTGGTAGCGCATTGGTGCTCGGAGGTGTGCTCGCCCCGAGCTCCGCTTTGGCAGCAAAGACGCCTGTCGTCGGTTATCAAGTTGGTCAGGCCTTCCCGGCGATCAAGGCCTTGGATCAGTACAACCGCGCGACCACCACCGCCGGCGTCCGAGGATTTTGGACCCTGATCGACCTGTGCCCGTGGTGGTGCTCGCCATGCATGCAGTCGGCCCTTCTGCAGCCGGCGTTCGTCGCAGAAATGAACGCTCGGGGCATTCCGTTCCGTCTCTTGTCGATCAATCTGGAGGAGCTTGACCATACCGCCTCAACACGCGCCTCTGCGGAGCGGTGGGCGACGCGGTTTGGCATAGCCAATGGGGTTGTTCTGCACTGTGACGGCATTGCCACGTCTCCGCTCCGGCAGATTGTCGTAAATCTCTGGGCGGCGAACGGAAAACCCAACGGGACTCCGGGATACCCAAGTTATGCGCTATTGGACCCCATGGGCGTAATTCGCTACTACCAAGTGAGCAGCGAACTCAACCCCATTCAGGCAGCACTGCAGGCGTTCACCGGTGTGACGTTGCCCCGCATCTGGGATCTCCCGCGGGTACCGAATCCGGACCTGTCGCCGCCGTTTTCGGTATTGCCCGTCGAAATTTTGGGTTACCAGAGTAATGGTGTGGCCATCGCCGGCACGATCAGCGATCCGAACTTGCCGGAGTTGGTATACCCGGGTGGAATCACCGGCCTCAGAGAAAATTTCCTCACCATTGGCTACACCACAGGAGATCCAGGTTTTAACCTCGACACGCCGCTTCGGGTCGCCTCGCAAGTGGGAGCGGCACCAGTCGCCAGTCTGGGCCTCTACCTTCTCATCTTGGAGGAAAAGAGCACGCTATTTTCAGAAAATGATCTAACCGTAGGTATCGACGTTTTTCCCAAGACGACGGTGCAATCCAACGGCACCGTGGTGATGAACTTCTCCGCCTTCCGCCCGATCGTTCCCGTCAGTACACCAGACCTCATCTGGCCGTATCTCAGGTTGGGTATTCTCTTCCGGGCGACGGCCCCGTACTCTGCGTCCGCGACGATCTTCAGCAACGTTTCTGCGTCGACCAAGCTCGGCTCGACGACGAAGAGCCAGGTCTTGGCATTGCTCGATGCGGTTTGTTCTCGTCTGGCGCAACGTGATCTAGTGGGGGCAGCCGACAAGGCGTCGAAGGCAGCCATAGCGTTGCAGTTGGACGCCGGCGACTACTACCAGACCGTTAACGCGAAGTCATTGAGCGCCTATCTCGCAGCGCTTTCAACCGGCACGCTGCCCTCAACGCAACTCGCCCTCAGGGCGTCGACAGCTGCTGCTAGCGCGACACGTCGTCAGAGGACAGAAGCTTTGCGGCTGGCACGCTAGCTCCTCGGCCTCGTACCACCCGAGGCCTCAAGGTAGTGGGCCGTGGATCCGAGCCCGACACGGGATCGACGCTTTGGCTCGTCGACCACGCCGACCACGGCTTCCAAGTGCTGCTGCGCTCGGGACACAAGCCCGGCGAGGTGATTACCGAATTGAAGATCTGCGCACCGGGCCGAGCCCGCGCAGAACAGCGCGGTGCGGCTTCGAGTGTGCGGAACATCGCCAGCGTCAGCGCATCGATGTTCTGGGGCTTTCGGACCAGCTCCCCTGTTCGCGCCGATCGAGATATGAGCCACCGGGCCGATCGAATAGTGAGCCAAGGTGGAAGCTGACTTTTCCTTGGTAGTAGCTCAGTGCGTCAGAGCAGCTTCAGCCAGATTTCGTTGCGTCGCATGAACCAAGGTGTCCAGGGCGGGTCGTAGCGCGAGTAGACCGGCTCGCCGGTGGTCTTCAGTCCTGCCGCCTCGAGCGCCTTACGCAGCGTGGCGAGGTGCGTCTCGTAGTTGCTGTCCGACCAGAAGCCCGAGTATTTGATGACCCCAAACCGCGCCCCTGGCATGGCTCTGAGCTGCACCTTGGGGTCGATGGGTTCGGGCAGCGTCTCGAGGGTGGAGCCTGCCGGCATGACGAACTGGACCACCCAGCCGCCGTCCGTCGCGGTCTGCGTCACGGGCGCTGTCATCTCAATCTTTTGCGGCGTGGCGGTCTGCGCGGTCTGCGTCACCGGAGCCGTCATCGAAATCTTGCGCTCGCCCTTGTTCTTCCCGAAGATATAGCCAGACAGAAGCTTGAACCCTTGGCTGCTGGCGTCGCCGGCGGGGCCAGGCACCACGACTTCGGCAACGATGTAGGGCGCGTACTCGCGCACTTCGACGCCGTCGAGTTGCTGGGTCACGACGAACTTCGGTTCTTCGATGGCGCGGGTCACGGTGGTACCTGTCATGAGTGCGACTGCGAGTGCTGCGGCGAGTAGGCGCTTCAAGGCTGGGTTCTCCGATGCGACAAACTGAGTATTGCCGATGGTAAGGCGCGCCGCGCGGCCGCGGGTTTGGATGGCCAGCAGCTTCTTGCGCGCGAACAGCCCACAAGTGGCAGGTGCCGTCGACCCGAGGCAGGAAACCGTTTAGGTTGACGGCGCCCGGCGCGCAACGGTCGTGGGTCGGGGCCGTGCGGACTGCGCGGACGCTCGAACGCTCCGAGGGAGGGGCGAGCTTGGGTGGGATGACGAAGGCGAGCGCGATGCGGGGTGCGGTATTCCCGCCGCGGATCGATACTTGATGCTTGGGGAAAGGATTGGGGCAACCGGTACCGGAGACAGGCTTGCTGCGAGAAAGTCCAACGTTATCCGCATGTCGGCAGCAGAAAGTCTAGGCATTTCCGTGATTACCCCGGTTGGCTAGGAGTCTGGGCGGCAGACGCTTTGACACCAGTTTGATGGGGGCAATGCAGAGGGCTTGGCGTCGTTTGCGCTACCGGCGCACCCTGTGGACGTTGGCAGAGGGACGAGGGCGGCGCAGCGAGTCCTGCGATGTGCC
>JANXVK010000436.1 GCA_025351675.1 Rhizobacter sp. | reverse complement strand
GGGCCCAGGGTCACCTTGACGGCGTTGGCCAGGATGTTCACACCCTCGACCATGCGTGCGCGGGCTTCGCCGCCGAAAATTACGTCTTTTGCTGCCATTTGATTCTCCGAAATCTGATTTGCCGGCTTGCGCCGGAGAATTCTTCTGTCTTCGGCCGGCCCTTCGGGCCTTAACTTGGCTGCGCCAAGTTAGCCTGCGACGAAAGTAATCGCCTTGCGATTACTTTTCGACGACTGCGAACAGGTCGTCTTCCTTCATCACCAGCAGTTCTTCGCCATCGACCTTGACGGTCTGGCCGCTGTACTTGCCGAACAGGACGCGGTCACCGACCTTGATGTTCAGAACGTTGATCTCGCCCTTGTCATTGCGCTTGCCTGGGCCGACGGCCAGCACTTCGCCCTGGTCGGGCTTCTCGGCGGCGTTGTCGGGAATGATCAGGCCCGAAGCGGTCTTGGTTTCTTGATCGAGACGCTTGACGATCACGCGATCGTGCAAAGGACGAAGTTTCATAGGATCTCCTGGAAGGGTTGTTGACCTGCTTGGGATCGGTGCGAAGTGTGCACTCAATCACTTGCAACGAATATGGGCCGAGGCGACCGATTCGTCGTTAGCACTCGACATTGCTGAGTGCTAGCAGACCGGATTATAGGGTGAGCACTCCATCTTTCAAGATGGCCTGGTCGACGCCCGCGAAATATTGCGGCGCCGCGCTTGAGCTGAAGCGGCGCCGTGCAGCCCGATCGGGATTGGGCTGCACGTCAACCCATGCGCGGGCTCAAGACGCCACCAAGTGCTCGGAAAGAAAGCGGGCGATTGCAGCCTCCACTGTCGACGACGTTCCTTCGTCCGTTGCGGCGCTCGCATGACGGGGATAAAAGTGTGTTCCGTCCTTCACGACGTGGAACAGGTGGCCTGTCCCGACAGACCGCATGTGCGCCTGCAGCTGCTGGCTGATGGGGCCCATTCCGGGCAGGTCGTTCTCGCCCCGAAACAGGATCGCCGGCGGCTGATCCGGACGGGTGATGTGAAAACGCATCTCTGCGATTCCCATCGCACCCGACAGCGCCACGGCCGCCGCCACCGGGCTCTGCTTGCTGTAGGTCGCCGCGAGCGCGGCGATCGCTCCCGCGGAGAAGCCGGCCGCCACGATTCGGCGCGGGTCGACGCCAAGCGTTGCGGCGTTCGAGTGGACCCACGCGATGGCCGAGATCATGTCGTCGATCGCGGCCTCGATGGCGTTCGCGATCATCTGCGGCGTCGAAGGAGGCAGCCCCATGATGCCGCGCACGAAATCGATCCGGTCCCGATTGACGCTCATGGGGTTCTGGAGGAATGGCGTCGTGCCGGGGTCGGGGTCCTCGGGCGTCAGCCGGTAATCGATCGAAAAGCACACGTAGCCACGCTTCGCGAACTCGCGGCAGTATTCGGAGACGGGTGTGTTCTGGTGCCCGTTCTCGAAAACGAGATCGGTCTCCTTCGAGCCGCGATGAAATGCCCCGCCAAACGCAAAGACGATCGCCGGCCGGGTGCCGGCCAGGGTCGCCACCGGGCGGTAGATGTCAAGCAGCAGCGGCCGTGGCCGCGCCAGCGTCTCGAAATCGACACCGGCATGGCCGTAGCAGACATCCGTTTCGAGTGCGACCTCGAAGCGTTGTGTGACGAGGTCTTCTTGTTCAGCGGATTTCATGAGGGATCCTTTTGTGTCGAACGCGTTGCGCGCTTCATGGCGGGCCCGGTGCTGCCACGAATGATGAGTTCGGTCTCGAGTTCGCATCGCTCGATCACGGCGTCGCCGGCGAGCTTTCGCACGAGCCATTCGGCGGCCAACAGCCCGAGCCTTTCGGAAGGTGTGCGCACGGTGGTAATTCCGGGCTCCATGGCGGAGGCGAACTCGAGATCGCTGTAGCCGGTGATCGACAGCTGCTCGGGGACAACAACGCCCCGGGCGCGGCACTCCATGATCGCGCCCGCCGCGAGCAGGTCGTTCGCGCAGATGACCGCTGTGGTCCGGGGGTGCTGCTGCAATACCGCGCGCATTGCATTTCGTCCGTCTTGCAAGCCGCTGCCGCCGGCAAAGAAGATCCTGTCAGGCGGCAGGTTCATGCCGCGCGCGCGCAGCGCAGTCTCAATACCCGCGAGCCGATCGCGCTCGCGATCGCTGACTCGCAGGAACGCCATCAGCACGGCGATGCGGGTGTGGCGCAGATCCAGCAGATGTCGGGTCACGAGTTCCATTGCTTTGCCGTGGTTGAAGCCGATGCTGGGGAGCTTCTCGTCATACGACCAGGTCACGATGTACGGGATGCCGCTCTCGTCGAGAAGAGCCTGCAGCTCGGGATCGCGTTGCAGGCCCACCAGCACGAGGCCGTCGACGCCTTGGCGGACCATCGCGTGCACGGCGTCCAGTTCCTTCTTCTCGTCGTAGTCCGAGGTCGCGATGAGCAGCGAGTAACCAGCTGCGCGACAACCTGACTGCAGGCCTTCGACCGTGCTGCCGAAATAGGCATGCCGGAACGACGGGATCACCGCGCCGATCGCCATGCTGCGATTGCGCCGCAACGAACGAGCGACGCCGTTGGGTTGATACCGCAACGACTGCGCGGCTTCGGTCACCCGCTTGAGCGTCTCGCTGTTGAGTTGCTGCGGCGTGTTGAAGGCGCGCGATACCGTGGCGGCGGAAACGCCCGCCAACCTGGCCACCTCCTGCGCGGAGGCGACGCGTCGGGGCCGCTGACTGGACTTTCTGGCAGGTGATGCGTTGGCACTCATGCGCCGGTCGGCCCGGTGCTCGGCGTGTCGACCAGCTTCCAGTACGAATCCTTGTGCACCACCTTCGCGTCGGCGTCGAAGAAGTAGAAGTCGCAGCCATCGGCGTCGACAGGCTCGCCCGAGTCGGTGGTGCCATGAACGGTCCAGCGCGAGATGCCCAGATCGCCGACGACGGCATGGGCAGCGCCTTCCCAACGGACGTCAGGCACTCCCTTGAAGCGTTCTGCCACGCCAGCGCGCACTGCTGCCCGACCTTCAAATCGCCTGCCGCAGGGTTGCGTTCCCCGAGGCATGTTCATCGTGCAGTGATCGGCGAAGAAGTCGAGTACCGCGTCGGTGTCATGGCGGTTGAACGCGTCGGCCAGTCCTTCGAGCTTGGCGATGAGAGACGCCTCGCTGTGCGTGGTGGGCACTCCGGAATCGAGGCGTGCTTTCATGCGGGCAGCAGATGTTGAGGCGCGACGCCATCCGCGTCGACCAGATGGCAGGCCACGAATCTGCCGCCCGGCATGCTGCGCAGCTCCGGCTCGGTCTCGCGACAGAGCGGTTCCGCGAACGGGCAACGCCCTGCGAAGCGACACCCCACGGGCAGCTGCGTCGGGCTCGGCGGATCGCCCTTGAGCATGATCCGCTTCGAGGCTTTGCCGCCTGGAATCGCTGACACGAGCGCCCAGGTGTAGGGATGAAGCGGTGAGTCGAAGACCGCGTCGGCGCGCGTCTGCTCGACGATGCGGCCGAGGTACATCAC
>JANXVK010000433.1 GCA_025351675.1 Rhizobacter sp. | reverse complement strand
ACCTTGCCGGCCTTCAGCCGCCCGAGCAGCTCCTCGGCGGGCGTGTCGACCAGCACGACCTCGGCCGCGGCGTCGAAGAAGGTGTCCGGCAAGGTCTACCTGCCGGAGCAGGCCGAACGGGCGGCGCGCAACTTCTTCCGCAAGGGCAACCTGATGGCCTTGCGCGAACTCGCGCTGCGCCGCACCGCCGATCGCGTCGAGGACGACGTGCAGGCCTACCGCGTCGACGAATCGATCGCACCGGTCTGGAAGACCGAGGCCGCGCTGCTGTGCTGCATCGGGCCGCGCGACGGCGACGATCACGTGGTGCGCAGTGCGGCGCGGCTGTCTCAGCAATTGGCAGTGGCGTGGCACGCGGTCTACGTCGAGACACCGGCACTGCAGCGCCTGTCGAACGCGCAGCGCGAGCGCATCCTGCAGACCGTGAAGCTCGCGGAAGAGCTTGGCGCAATGACGGCGGTGCTCTCGGCGCAGAACGTGCCTGCCGCGCTGGTCGAGCATGCGCGGCATCACAACCTGTCGAAGGTGGTGATGGGCCGCAACGAGCCGCGCGCGCCGTGGCAGTTCTGGCAGCGCGAAGCGCTCGGGCGTCGGCTCGCGCAGCTGGCGCCCGAGTTCGACCTGATCGAGGTCGGCGAGGGCCAGCGCAGCGAGGCCGGAGCAGCCGCCGCGAAGCCGCGGGGCGACGAAGCAGGCAACGAGTTCGCGCCCGACACCCGCATCGGCTACCTGTGGGCGGCGGCGGCTTGCGGTGGGACCACGCTGATCGCGACGCCGCTCGCGCCGATCTTCGACCTCGCCAACATCGTGATGCTGTTCCTGCTCGCGGTCGTCGGCGTGGCGGTGCGCTTCGGGCGCGGGCCGGCGGTGCTCGCGGCGTTCCTGAACGTGGCCGCGTTCGACTTCTTCTTCGTCTCGCCGCGCATGTCGTTCGCGGTCAGCGACGTGCAGTACCTGTTGACCTTCGCGGTGATGCTCGCGGTCGGCCTGATCACCGGGCAGCTGACGGCCGGGCTGCGCTTTCAGGCGCGGGTCGCGACGCACCGCGAGGCGCGTTCACGTGCGCTGTTCGAGGTCGCGCGTGATTTTTCGAGTGTGCTGCTGACCGAGCAGTGCGTCGAGATCGCCGAGCGCGCGATCGGGCGCGAGTTTCACGGCCGCGCCCACGTGTTCCTGCTCGACATGAGCGAGCGCCTGCAACTGCCGCGTTCGGCACCCAACGAGCCGAGCCTCGACATCGGCACCGCGCAATGGGCGCTCGACCACAACGAAGCCGCGGGCCTCGGCACCGACACCTTGCCCGGCAGCGCCTGGCTCTACCTGCCGTTGAAGGCGCCGATGCGCACGCGCGGTGTGCTCGCGCTGCGGCCCGAGCAGCCGCGCCTGCTGCTCGTGCCCGAGCAGCGCCAGCAGCTCGAGACCTTCGCAGTGCTGGCGGCGATCGCGCTGGAGCGCGTGCACTACGTCGAGGTCGCGCAGGGCGCGACCGTGCAGATCGAATCGGAGCGCTTGCGCAATTCGCTGTTGTCGGCGCTGTCGCACGACCTGCGCACGCCGCTCGCCGCGCTGTACGGCCTGGCCGACACGCTGGTCGGCAGCACGCCGCCGCTGCAGCCACAGCCGCTGGAAACCGCGCGTGCGATCGGCGCCGAGGCGCGGCGCATGAACGCGATGGTCAACAACCTGCTCGACATGGCGCGGTTACAGAGCGGCACAGTGCAACTCAAGCGCGACTGGCAGCCGATCGAGGAAGTGGTGGGCACGGCGCTGCAATCGGTCGGCGCGGCGCTCGCCGGCCGCAACGTGCGCACCGAACTCGCGCCCGGGCTGCCGCTGGTCAACATCGATGCGGTGCTGATCGAGCGCGTGCTGGCGAACCTGCTTGAGAACGCCGGCAAGTACACCCCCAAGGGCAGCACGGTGACGATCGCTGCGCGCGTGGTGGCGCCCGATCTGCTGGTCACCGTCACCGACGACGGACCCGGCCTGCCCGCGGGTCGCGAGGAAGCGCTGTTCGAGAAGTTCACGCGTGGCGAGCGCGAGTCGGCGACGCCAGGGGTCGGGCTGGGTCTGGCGATCTGCCGCGCGATCGTCGAGGCGCACGAAGGGCGAATCTGGGTCGAGTCGGCCCGTTTGCCGCCGCCGCAACGCGGGGCGCGCTTCTGCTTCACGCTGCCGCTGGGCACGCCGCCGTCGATGCCGGCGAGCGAAGAGGGGGAGGTGGCATGAGCCGCCGCGCCGGGCCGCCCCAGGCAAGGCTCGTCCCCTCGGGGGACCGGCTGCGGTACGCCGCAGTCGAGGGGCTCACACCATGAGCGAACCCAACCCGATTGCGGTGATCGTCGAAGACGAGCCACAGATCCGCCGCTTCGTGCGTGCCGCGCTCGAAGCCGAGCACTGGCACGTGTTCGAGGCCGAGACCGTGAAGCAGGGCCTGGTCGAGGCGGGCACGCGCCGTCCCGATCTGGTGATTCTCGACCTCGGTTTACCCGACGGCGATGGCGTCGACTACCTGCGTGATCTGCGCAACTGGTCGCAGGTGGCGGTGATCGTGCTCTCGGCGCGCACTGACGAAGGCGACAAGATCGCCGCGCTCGATGCGGGCGCCGATGACTACCTGAGCAAGCCTTTCGGGGTCGGCGAACTGATGGCGCGCGTGCGGGTCGCGCTGCGCCGCCACCAGAAGGGCGCCGAGCCGGGCAGCGCGGTGTTCTCGTTCGGCACTGTGACGGTCGACTTCACGACGCGCCGGGTCCAGCGCGGCAGCGAACTCGTGCACCTGACGCCGATCGAGTACCGCCTGCTCGGCGTGCTGATCGCCAACGTCGGCCGCGTGCTGACGCACCGTACGCTGCTGCGCGAGGTGTGGGGGCCGTCGCACTCCGAGCGCACCCACTACCTGCGCGTCTACATGGGGCAGCTGCGGCAAAAGCTCGAAGCCGATCCGGCGCAGCCGCGCCATCTTCAGACCGAGACCGGCGTGGGCTACCGGCTGCTCGCCGACTGAGTCTCGGCCACCGCCGGGCCGCCGCAAGGCGGCCGAGCACCCGCTTGGCGGGTGGCGGCGGTACACCGCCGTCGGGTGCACCCTCCAGTCAGGCGGCTTGTCTCTCGACGTGCCCGTGGCGCGTGTACAGGAAATCGAGCACCTCCTTGCGGTAGTGCACGTAGCGCGTGTCTTCGGCGAGCTCGATGCGGTCGCGCGGGCGCTCGAGGTCGACCGACAGGATCTCGCCGATCGTCGCGGCCGGGCCGTTCGTCATCATCACGATGCGGTCCGACAGCAGCACGGCCTCGTCGACATCGTGCGTGACCATCACGGTCGTGCTCTGCGTGCGCGCGACGATCTTCAGCAACTCGTCCTGCAGCTTCGCGCGGGTCAGGGCGTCGAGCGCGCCGAACGGTTCGTCGAGCAGCAGCACCTTTGGCTCCATCGCCAGCGCGCGTGCGATGCCCACACGCTGCTTCATGCCGCCCGAGATCTCGTGCGGGCGCTTCTGCGCCGCGTGGTCCATGCCGACCAGCGCGAGCGCCGCGTGCGTTCGCTCGGCGAGCTTCGTTTTGCTCTCGGTCGCCGCGAACACCCGCTCGACCGCGAGGTGCACGTTCTCGAAGCAGGTCAGCCACGGCAGCAACGAGTGGTTCTGGAACACGACCGCCCGCTCGGGGCCGGGCCCGGCGATCTCGCGGTTGTCGCAGATCAATGCGCCGG
>JANXVK010000422.1 GCA_025351675.1 Rhizobacter sp. | reverse complement strand
CCCTGACGGTCGAGAGAGATCGACGACGAACATTTCCATTGAGCAAAGGAAAGGCCAATCTTCTTTCCTCGAGGTTTGAACGAGATCCTTTCTCCATCTTTGACTGTCCATTGGCCTTCTTCTCCTTCGTCTCGGTTGCATGCGTCGTGTTGCATGTCCGGCGTGTTGCCATCGTCGGCGGCGCGCAGTTTCGCATCGGCGATGCAGTTCGAGTGCCGCCGCCCTTGGACGATTAAGCGTATGCAGCCGCCTCGGCAAGCGCCACTCGGCGAGCTTGGCCGCGCACCTCGGGGCGTGCGCCACCAGCGTCGCGCCGGGTCACACCGACACGTAAGGCTAGGTGCGCGCGAACGAAGCTCGCGCGTTCCAGGCGTCAGCCAATGCCTTGAAGCGCGGCTTGTCCGGCAGCCAGGCCTTGTCGCCGAAGCGCAACTGCTGGTGGTCGTAAAGCGTGACGGCGGCGATCCCGTCCAGCGTGGGCATTCCACTACCGGCGATCGCAGTCGCCTGCGCTTCCAGCCGCAGCATGCCTTCGACCATCGACCATCGACCATCGACCATGGAGCGGCGGCGGCGCAGGCCGATCGGCGTCTCGTCGAACGGCACGGGCACCGTCACCTTGCGCGTGATGATGGTGATGGTGGACGCTTCGATGGCGCCAATGGCAATGCCGGTGCGCGACGGGACGCTTCCGCGTCGCCACCTTTCCCCGTCAGGCTGGGCCAATCGGGCGCCGGCCGCATGAGTTCGAGCCACTGCACGATAAGCAGGCATTCGACCAGCGGCGCGCCGTCATCCAGCATCAGCGTGGGCACGCGCGTGGCGGAGTTGGCCGCACGCAGCCGCACCTCGTCGGCCCAAGGGTCAACGAGTGTGGGCTCGATGTCGAACCCCTTCTCGATCATCGCCGTGCGCGCGATGCGAACGAACGGCGAGGTGGTGTTGGCCAGCAGTTGCATCGCGGTTGTCAGCGGATTCAATCGGGAATGGCACCGAGCTGCTTCAGCATGCCCAGGTTATCAAGCAGCGCCCAGTGCTCCACCAGCACGCCGTCGCGGATCTGGAACAGGTCCAACACGCCGATGTCGATCTTGCGCCCGGTGGCTGCCAAGTCACCGAACGCTCCGGTGTGCGTGCCCTTCACGCGCAGACGCACCAGCACCTTCTCGCCCTCGGCGACGAAGTCCTGCAGCGGCAGCTCCATGTCGGGAAAGGCGGGCAGCAGCGCGTCGTGCAGCTGCGTGACACCTTGCGGACCCCTCACCTCGAACGGCAGACCGGGGTCGTGGCGCAAGAAGTCGGGCGCGATGTGCTCGGCCATCCAAGCGGTGTCGCGCGCGAGGAAGGCCTTGAAGTAGTCGCGGCAGATCTGCTTGTTGGCTTCCTGGACGGTCATCGTGGGTCTCCTCGGGGATCAAGTGGCCTGCACGTCGAAGCCGACGCGGGGGAAGTGGAGGTGCAGGTCGCCGGCCAGGGCATCCTTGCGGTGGATGACGATCTGCTGCTCGCCGGCGGCCACCAGCGTGCCGCTGACCGGCACGCGCGCGTTGTCATCGGGTGTCACGGTCACCGGGCAGCCGGCCTTCAGACCGCCGGGGTCGCCATCGGGCGACAAGTGCGTCACGGGCGCGGGTTGCGCGGCTCGCGCGGCCTCGAAGGCCTGCTCGGCCGTCATCGCCGTCGGCGTGCCGTGGCCGATGGCTTTGATGCGCTCGTACCAGGGCAAGAGCGGCGCCAGCCCCAGCAGTGCATCCACCTCCGGCGGGCAGTTGTTGCGCAGCAGCCAAAGCGTCTGCCAGCAGGCCAGGTCGGCCGCACTGAGGGCGGTGCCGAACAGGTATGGCCGTGCCTTCAGCGCCTCCTTGAGCCAGCCGAGCTGGGCACGCACGAACTGCACGTGCTGCTCGAACTGCGGCGCCATTGCCTCCCTCGAGATGTCGATCATCAGGTAGCCCTCCTTGCGGTCCTTGATGAAGTCGGGCGGGATGTGCTCGCCGATGTAGTGCACCAGCACCCCGATCGTCGGGACCCACATCTGGCGTTCCCATGCAAAGCCCAGGCCTTGCGCCACGCCTTCGCTGCCGGCCGGGTAGAGCGTCACGCGCGGGTGCAGGCGATCGAGGGCCGGGAGGATGGCGTTGGTGTCGCAGTAGATGTCCGCGCCCACCTGCAAGACCGGCGCGCGGCGGTAGCCACCGGTGAGGGGGCTGAGCAGCGGGCGCGGCGGCAGGCCGGCGATCTCGACCGAGCGCCACGCGAGGCCCTTGACGCCGAGCGCGGTGCGCACCTTCTCAGAGAAGCTGGAGAAGGGATAGTGATGCAGGATGATGTCGCTCATGGGTCTTTGTCTCCGTCAATACATGATGTGGCCACCGTCCACGACGATGGTCTGGCCTGAAACGAACCCCGACAGGTCCGACAACAGGTAGAGCGCGGTGCCCACGAGGTCGTCGGGCCGCTGCTCGCGCGAGATTGCGCGCGCCTTCAGAAAGCTCTGTTGCCACTCGACCGGGCGGTTCTTCGTCGCGTCGGTGATCACGAAGCCCGGGGCGATGACGTTGACGCGAACGCCGTGCGGGCCGCATTCCTTGGCCAGACCCTTGGTCATGGCGAGCACGGCGCCCTTGGAGGCCACGTAATGCAGGTAGCCGGGCTGCCCGGCCAGCGCGACGACCGAGGCGATGTTGACGATCGCCCCCGACTTCTGCTCGCGCATGGCCGGCATCACTGCCTTGCAGCACTGCCACGCGCCCTTCACGTTGACGGCGAAGATGCGGTCCCACTGCGCCGGGTCCAGCTCCTCGAAGGGCGTGAGCTTGACTTCGCGGAAGTAGGCCGCGTTGTTCACCAGCCCGTCGATGCGGCCGAAGTGCTGCAGCGCCGCGGCGGACATCGCTTGAACCGACGCGTCGTCGGCCACGTCCACGCGCACGGCCAGCGCCTTGCCGCCGACGGCCTCGATCGTTGCCAAGGTTTCGTCGGCGGCATGCATGTCGGCGACCACGACGTTGGCGCCTTGGGCTGCGGCGCCGATAGCGAACGCCTGGCCGATGCCGGTGGCGGCGCCGGTCACGATGATGGTGCGGCCGGCGAGCAAATCATGGGTGGGCATGTGGGTTCCTTCGTTTGTGGGCGCTGCGGTAACATGAAGCACCCCTCAGGCGAGTGCGGCAGGCTCGTCTTTCGGGCGCAGGATTGTGTTGCTGGCGCGCGGTCGTCATGCGGGCGAATCAGTCAGCGAAGGACGGCTCGACTGCAAGCGTTCGAGGCCGCAGCGATCACCGTCGCCAAAGAAGCGCGCGATGTCCTGCGCGGCCAGCTCCGGGCACTCCATGTGGACGAAATGGCCAGCGTCGGGCGCGAGGTCGAGCTGCAAGTCGCTGAAGTGCTCGTGTAGGCGATCGGCCCACGCGGCCTTGAGCACCGGGTCGTGCGCGCCCCACAGAACGCGCGTACGGATGCCGATCGGCGGCAGCGGCTCGGCGCGGCCTTCGATCATGGCCATTCGCGCGGCGTGCACGCTGCGGTACCAGTTGAAGCCGCCTTGCAGGTTGCCGGGGCGCATGAAGTTGTCGACCCAGGCCTCGAGCTCACCGTCGAACGCTTCCTTGCGGTGTGACCAGTGCGAGAGAAACGCCTGCAGGTAGATGCGACAGGCCTTGCGCGACGAGCCGACCAGCGCAGCAGCCCAGGGCTTCTGGTGGAACTGCTGGTACCAGATTTCGCCCAAGTGCGAGGGCAAGGCGAAGCGCGCGCCGATGCCCGCATACACGCAATTGAAGAAGTACAGACCGGCCACGCGGCCTGGGTTCTGCCGGGCGATCGCCTGCGCCACCATCGAACCCACGTCGTGCGACACGATCCCGAAGCGCGCGATGCCCAGCCGGTCGGCAAGCGCCCCACGTCAGCGGCCAGGATCGCCGGCGTGGCGTCTTCGGCCGGCTCCAACGACGTCTTCTGCGAACGGCCGAAGCCGCGGAAATCGGGGGCCACCATGTCGAAGCGGCCGGCCAGCCGCGTCATCACGGGCCGCCACGCGTGCGACCATTCGGGCCAGCCATGAAGCAGCAAGAGCGGCAGCTCCGGGCCGCCGCGGCCGGGCGGGCTGCTGCGCAGGTAGTGAAGGCGGATGCGGCCTGCATCCGCTCGACGCGACTCGATGTCGCCCATCATCGCTTGCAAACCGCCAGCGCTGGCATCACGCCGTCTGCAGATGCGCCATCCGAGTTCGCCGTGCATCGGCGCCCCTGCAGGCCTGCACCACGACATGCTGTTGGCCGCTTTGCTCGAACGGGGTGGGCCGGCCACGCGGATGACGCAGCGGCCGGGCACATCGGCCGCGCCCAAGTTGACCGCTCGCGCGAAACCAGGGAAATGTCGGAACCACGCATACAACAGTCTCGAGGATTTAAAATCAATGTACTCTGAATTCAGAGTTCTACTGTTCGGGAAATCCCGGAGCTCTGAATTCAACAATTGCGAGCGCGGTCTGGTGGCGCCGCTGCGCGCAGGCTCGTGTCAGCGTGTGGGCAAGGGGCTGCGAAATGCCACCGGTGACGGCGCGTCGAGCCATCCCACTGCCGCCGTAAAACTGCCGAACGCGCAGATCGTGCTGATGAGCACGACGCGCGTCAGGCGCGCCGCGTCGGCGCCGAAGCGCTCGGCCAGAATCGGCACATTGCTGGCGCTCGGCAACGCGGCCACGAGCACCAGGATCGTGGCGGCGAAAGGGTCCAGCGGCAGGCCCGCCGCGATCGCGACGCGACCCGCCGCCAGCACCAGCAGCGGGTGCAGCAACAGCTTGAGGGTCACGAGGTCGAGAACGCCGGGCCGCGCACCGCCCGCCACGGGCGACGCGATCTGGCCGCGCGCCAGCATCGCGCCGAGCGCGAACAACGCGACCGGCGAGGCGGCGTCGGCCAGCATGTCGACCGCTCGCATCAGCGGGGCCGGCGGCAGCAGCGTGGCCGCCGACGCCAGAGTGCCGAGGGCGATCGACCAGGGCAACGGATTGGCCACCATGCCGCGCAGTGCGCGCCTTGCAGCCGCGCGAGCGGGGTTGCCGACGCCGCGGAGCCCGAGGGCGGCCTGCGCCCCGAGTTGCGACAGGGCGATGCACAGCGAACTGGTCACCACCATGTCGAGCGCCAAGGCCACGATGGCCGGCGCCGCCGCGGCCGGCCCGAACAGCGCGATCAACAGCGGCACGCCCATGAACCCGCTGTTCGGGAAGGCGGCGGTCAAGGCGCCGAATGCGGCGTCGCTCCAGCGGCGCCTCTGGCGTCGCGCCCTGCCTGCGGCCAACGCGACCATGCCCAGCGCGCTGGCGAGGTAGAAGCCGCAAAAGCCGAGGCCCAGCACGCCCAGCCAGTCGTGCCGGGTGAGGGGCGGGCGCCCGCGACCGGCCCACCACGCCATGATCAGGAACATCGGCAGCGCAAATAGCATCCGCAACATCAGCAGCGTGACCGCATCGGCGCCGTAGCGAAAGCCGAGTTTGACGATGATCGCCTTGCCGGCGAAGGTCATCGACCCCAGCACCGCCAGCAACGGTCCGCTGCCCGACAATTTTGGCGCTGCGACAACGGCGGCGCCGATGACTGCGGGCGATGCCGATGTGATGGGTTTTGTCATGAAGGCCGGATGCGATGCGTAATTGAC
>JANXVK010000390.1 GCA_025351675.1 Rhizobacter sp. | reverse complement strand
GGCGCTGGTCCCAGACCTTCACCGCGCTCTTGTTGCGGCTCTTGTCCTGGCCGATGCGGATGCCTTGCGGGTTGTAGCCGTAGGCGCCGAAAGGCGAGGTGCCGCCGGTGCCGATCATCTTGTTGCCGCCTTCGTGGCGCTCTTTCTGCTCCTCGAAACGCTTCTTCAGCGTCTCCATCAGCTCGTCCCAGCCCATCTTCTCGATCGCGGCCTTCTCTTCGGCGCTGAGTTCGAGTTCGAGCTTCTTCTGCAGCCAGGCCAGCGGCACTTCCTGCGTGAAGTCGGTCAACATCTCGACGCCCTTGAAGTAGGCGGCGAACGCGCGGTCGAACTTGTCGAAGTTGGCTTCGTCCTTCACCAGCGAGGTGCGGGCGAGGTAATAGAACTTGTCGACGGTCGGGCCGCTCGGATCGAACTCGTCGGCATCCATCACACCGCCCTTGATGGCTTCGAGCAGCATCAGGTACTCCTTGACCGAGACCTTGAGCTTGGCGGCGCGCAGCGTGAAGAAGAAGTTGATCAGCATCGTGACGACCTGTTTCGTCGGCCCCGCGCGTGGGCGCATGCGGGCGAGGGCTCAAGCATAGCCGGGAGACGGCGCCGGCCGCGCATCAGGGGTGCCGGGGGCATACTTCCTGTCGCCACGACGCTGTCGCGGCGCGATGCAGTACCTCGTCGACTGGAGCTTGCTTCTCTTGAACGACGCCGCCACCGTGCTGTTGCTGATCGCCCTCCAGCAAAGCCTGTGCGCCATGGGATGGTTCGTGGCCAGGCGCTGGCTGGGGCTGACACGGCGGGTCGCGCTGCAGTGGGCGGCGTCGGCGCTGGCCTCGGCGGTCGGGCTCGGGCTGATCCTGCAGCGCGGCGTCTGGCCGCCGGTGTTCACCGCGTTTGCCGCCAACCTGCTGATCCTGCTCGCCTTTGTGCTGATTCGCCGCGGCGTGCAGGTGTTTCTGCGCATCCGCGTTACCGATGTCGAACACGCCGTGCTGCTCGCGCTTGACGCGACGCTGCTGACGATCGGCCTGTTCGCCCCCGATCCGACCTGGACAGTCATCTGCGTTTCGCTGCCGATCGCGTGGACGCTGCTGCGCGCCGCGTTCGAGAGCCACCGGCGGCTCGCCGCCGACGACGCGCTCTCGGCCGCGCGAGCGGTCGCGCTGCCACTCGGCCTGCTGGGTCTGACCTTCGCGGTGCGCGCCGCGTCCGGCTTGGTCGTACCCGAACTCGCGGCCCGGCCGCTGCATGAATCGAACGCGTTCAACACCGGCGTCGCGATGGCCGTCATGATGGCCGGGCTGATTCTGAACATGGTGTTGGCCTTTCTGGTGACCGCGCGCATGGTGCGGCGCCTGCGCCAGCGCAGCCTGCGCGATGCGCTCACCGGCCTGCTGAACCGGCGTGCGCTCGGCCCGCTGTTGCGCCGCCAGGTGGGCAGGCTGCGCCGCGATGGCGAGACCTGTGCGGTGCTGATGGTCGACATCGACCACTTCAAGCAGATCAATGATGCGTTCGGCCACGCGGTCGGCGATGCCGCGCTGGTCGACTTGGCGCGGCTGATGCGCCAAGTCGCGCGCGATGTCGACCACATCGTGCGCATGGGCGGCGAAGAGTTCTGCCTGCTGCTGCCGCACACCGATCTCGACGGCGCGCTGCGGCTCGGCGGGCGCCTCCGCGAAGTGGTGTGCGGCGCCGACGCGAACGCCTGCGTGCCGATGACGGTGAGCGTCGGCGTGGCGGTCGCGCAATCGGCCGACGAGCCGGCCGATGCGGTCATCGCGCGCGCCGACGCGGCGCTGTACCGCGCCAAGGCCGGCGGGCGTGATCGCGTCGTGCTCGCCGACCCGCCGCCGCCAACCGGTCTGCAAGCCGCTCAGGTTTTCTTGTGCCGCGCCGGCTTGGCCGCCGGCTTGGCGACCGCCGGGTCGTGCCGCTTCAGCCAGTCGAAGAACTCGCCGTACCAGAGCTGCGAGTTGCGCGGCTTCAGGATCCAGTGGTTCTCGTCCGGGAACCACAGCAGCCGCGCGTCGACGCCCTTGGCCTTGAGCGTGTTGTAGTAGGCCAGGCCTTGTTGATCGGGCACGCGGTAGTCGAGCGCGCCGTGGATCACCAGCGTCGGCGTCTGCATCGCTGCGGCGTAGTGGCTCGGGCTTTGCGATTGCACCTTGGCCGGGTCGTCCCAGTACCACGCGCCGAGTTCCTTGGCATGCCAGGTGTAGGCGTCGTCGCTGAACATCGCGGTCCAGTCGTAGCAGCCGGCGTGGCAGATGTAGGCGTTGTAGCGGCCCGGCTTCACGTGGCCGTTCATCCACGCGACCATGAAGCCGCCGTAGCTACCGCCGGCCGCGAACACGCGTTTGCGATCGGCCCAAGGCTGCTTCAGCAACCAGTCGGTGCCGGCTTCGACGTCCTGCAGTTCGAGTTCGCCCCAGTGGTGCGTGATGCTGTCGAGAAACGCGTGGCCGAAGCCCGACGAGCCGTGATAATTCACGCACGCGACCACATAGCCCTGCGCCGCGAACGCATGCGTGTTCCAGCGGTAGTGGAAGGTGTCGCCGGCCGCGGCGTGCGGGCCGCCGTGGA
>JANXVK010000381.1 GCA_025351675.1 Rhizobacter sp. | reverse complement strand
GAACAGCATCGCCTGCGGCATCGCCTCGTGCAGCTTCATCGCGTCGTGGCCGGCGCCGCTGGGCATGCGCAGCACCGGCAGGCCGGCGGCTTCGACGGCGCGCTCCCAGCGCTTCTGCCATGCCGGGTCGCTCGGCGCGGCAGCGGCGCTCATCGTCTGCTCGATCGTCTGGGCGAGGCCGCGACGATCACAGATTCGGGCGAGTTCGGCGAGCACGTCGTTGGCGCAGGCATCGCGGACTTCGTTGCTTGTCGCGCGGATGTCGAGCGTGAACTGGCAGCGGCCGGGCACGACGTTGGTCGAGCCGTTCGGCACCGTCAGGATGCCCATCGTCCCCACCAGGTTCGGCTGTTCGGCCGCGCGGCGTTCGAGGAACAGCGCGAGCTCGGCGACCGCGGTCGCGGCGTCGCGGCGCGAGTCCATCGGCGTCGTGCCGGCGTGGCTGGCCATGCCGACGACCTCGCCGAGGTAACGCACACTGCCGTTGATCGACGTGACGACACCGAGCGGCAGGTCGAGCGCGTTCAGCACCGGGCCCTGCTCGATGTGGACTTCGATGAAGCCTTGGTACTTCGACGGGTCGCGCTTCAGCGCGCCGATCGCGGCCAGCGTCGCCGGCAGGCCGGCGTGGCGCATCGCCTCGCGCATCGAGATGCCGTCGGCGTCAAGCTGGTCGAGCCACGCGCTGTTGAAGTGGCCGGTCAACGCGCCCGAGCCGAGAAAGGTCGCCTTGTAGCGCTGGCCTTCTTCTTCGGCGAAGCCGACGACCTCGAAGCCGTACGGCAGGCGCTTGCCGGCGCGATGCAGCTCGCGCACGCAAATCATCGGCACGAAGATGCCGAGGCGGCCATCGTATTTGCCGCCGTTGCGCACGGTGTCGAAATGCGAGCCGGTCAGCAGGCGGGGGCGTTTTCGATCCGTGCCGTGATCGGTGCCGAAATAGACGCCGACGACGTTGCCGACGGCGTCGACGCTCGCTTCGTCGAAGCCGCATTCGAACATCCACGAGGTCAGCTGCGCAGCGCAGGCCCGGTGCGCATCGGTGAGGTAGGTGACGGTGAGCTCACCGCGTTCGCCGTAGCCCGGGTCGGTGTGGCCGCTGAGCAGTTCGGCGCAATCCCAGGCTTGGTTGCCTTGGATCGGCTCGACGCCGAACTTGTCGTTCAGGCGAATTTCGGCGATGCGGTGAATGTTGCGGAGGCACTCGCCGAGCTCGAAGTCGGGGTGGTTGCCGACGCGCCGCTCGAACGTCTTGATGATCTCGTGGCGATCCAGGCCCGCGCCGCGCGGCCCGCGCACCGCCAGCGTGAAGGGCCAGCCGAACTTGGCGTTGTAGGCCGCGTTGAGTTTCTGGATCTGCGCGAACTCGGCCGGCGTGCAGTCGGTCAGGCCGGCCTTGCCTTGCTCGCGGGTGGACTCGGCTGTGAGCGTCTTGCTCACCATCGCCTTGCCGGCCAGCTCCGGGTGGGCGCGAATCAGCGCGACCTGTGCGCCGCGGCTCGCATCGCGCAGCACCGTGACCAGCGCGTGCTTCAGCTGCGCGAGCGTCGCGAACGGGCGCTTGGCCGCGGCCTTCTCGGCGATCCACGGCGAGTGTTCGTAGACGCCATCGAGCGCGGCGGCGAACGCCGTCGCGGTGGCGGCATTCAGTTGGGCGAGCGTGAGCTTTGATGCCATTCGTTCCTCCGGAATTCTCGTGGGGCGGGCGCGCTCACGGCGCCGGGTGCGTCTGCGCCCAGTGGCGCGCGATGTCGATGCGCCGGCAGATCCAGACGCGGTCGTGCTGCTGCACGTGGTCGAGAAAGCGCTGCAGCGCCTTGAAGCGGCCGGGCCGGCCGAGGATGCGGCAGTGCATGCCGATGCTCAGCATCTTCGGGGTTTCGGCGCCTTCTTCGTATAGAACGTCGAACGCATCGCGCAGGTACTGGAAGAAGTGGTCGCCGGTGTTGAAGCCCTGCATCGACGCGAACCGCATGTCGTTGGTGTCGAGCGTGTAGGGCACGATCAGGCGGTCGATCGTCGTGCCGTCGCTATTCTCGACCGGCATCCAGAACGGCAAGTCGTCGCCGTAATAGTCGCTGTCGTACGCGTAACCGCCGTGGTCGGCCACGAGCCGCTTGGTGTTCGGGCTGTCGCGGCCGGTGTACCAGCCGAGCGGCCACTGGCCCTTCGTCATGTCGCGAATGATCTGCGTGCCGATCTCGATGTGATGGCGCTCGTCCGCTTCGCTCATGTTCTGGTGGTGGATCCAGCGCCAGCCGTGGCAGGCGATCTCGTGGTTCAGATCGAGGAAAGCCTGGGTCAGGTCCGGGTTGCGCTGCAGCGCCATCGAGACGCCGAACACCGTGAGCGGCAGCCGACGCGTTTCGAACTCCTTCAGGATGCGCCAGGCGCCGACGCGCGAGCCGTACTCGTACATCGACTCCATCGACAGGTGCCGCGTCTCGAAGGCCGGTGCGCCGATGATCTCGGACAGAAAGGTCTCCGACGACGGATCGCCGTGCAGCACGCAGTTCTCGCCGCCTTCTTCGTAGTTCAGCACGAACTGCACCGCGATCCTGGCCTTGCCGGGCCAGTTCGCCTGCGGCGGGTTGCGGCCGTAGCCGATGAGGTCGCGTGGATAGTCCTTCGTCATCATGACTGCCGCCTCTCGTCCGGTGGGTACACCGGCCGATCCCCCGAAGGGATGCGGGCCGCATGGACCACAAAGTGGGCCACTTCGTGGCCCGTGGGAGCGGCCCGGCGCTCGGCCCGCTCTGCTTCGATCAAAGTCATCTGCATCCTCACGGCCCATCGGGCAACAGCACGGCGCCGAGATCGGGCGCCCGGGGATCGAGCTGCAGATTGCACTCGACATTGTGCAAATGCTGTTCCATCAGCTTGACGGCGGCGCGCGCATCGCGCCGGGCCAGTGCATCGACGATCCCGACATGCTCGGCCGCCGAGTGCTCGGCCGAGTGCGCCGACTGGTACATCAGCGCGATCAGCGAGCAGCGCGAGACCAGGTCGCTCAACATGTGCGCCAACACCTCGTTGCCCAGCATCTGCGCGATCACGACGTGGAAGTCGGCGAGCAGCCGGGTGCGGCCCGACACGTCGGTGCGTTGCACGGCTTCCGATTCGGCCGTGAGGTGCGCGCGCAGATCGGCGATCTGCGCATCGCTCAGCTCGTTGGCGGCGCGCTTGATCATCGCGGCTTCGAGCATGTTGCGCGCCTCGAACACCTGCTTCGCTTCTTCGATGCTCGGCTCGGCGACACGCGCACCGCGCGCCGGCTCCAAGGTGATCAGGTGATCGCGGCTCAGCTGCATCAGCGCTTGGCGCACGAGGGTGCGCGAGACCTTGAAGATGTCGGCGATCTTCTGCTCGGCGAGCTTGGTGCCCGGCATCAGGCGGCGCTCGACGATCGCGGTGGTAATCGAGTCTGCGATGCGTTGCGTGAGGTTGTCGCTCGACGCCGGATCGACCGCACGCGCGGCGTTCGATGCCCCCGATCTGGCGGCGCGGATGACTTGCAGCTTCGGTGCGGGGGAGGCCATGTGACGGTGCGTTGACGAGCAGAGCAGGCTTGCTTTGTGGATCAAAGTGTATACACTTTTATGGGTGCAGCAAGCACTTTCTTGTTCACCCCACACGAGGATCATCCATGGGCAAGCTCACCACCCACGTGCTCGACACCGCCAACGGCTGCCCCGCCGCCGGCATGGTCGTCGCGCTGTACCGGCTCGACAAGGGCACGCCCGTGCTGATCAAGCAGATCACGCTGAACCACGACGGCCGCGCCGACAGCCCGCTGCTCGACGGCGCGGCCTTCGTGCCGGGCGCGTACCGCCTCGTGTTTGGCGTGGCGGCGTATTTCCGTGCGCTCGGCGCGAAGCTCGACGAGCCGCCGTTTCTCGACGAAGTGCTGCTCGATTTCGGCCTCGCCACGGTCGGCTCGCATTACCATGTACCGCTGCTCGCGAGCCCTTTCGCCTATTCGACCTACCGGGGAAGTTGAGCCGGATCAGGGTAAGTTCGTATGCGAATGACAAGCAAAAGTGTATACACTTTGGTTGCGTCGCCGCGGAGCCCGGTTCTCATCCGGTCGTGACGTTCACACCTTGCAGAGCCCGCCGTGGCAAGGGACTGGCTTGGGCCTGCTTCTCGCTGAACGGCGAGGCGGGTTCGATGACGACCTGGAGACTCACACCGCATGGAAGCGTACCTTCTCGACTGGGCGAATTTGCTGCTGCGCTGGGCGCACATCATCACCGGTATCGCCTGGATCGGCGCCTCGTTCTACTTCGTCTCGCTCGACAACAGCCTGACGCCGCCGAAGGACCCGAAGGACGCCGCCCGCGGCGTTGGTGGCGAGCAGTGGGGTGTGCACGGCGGCGGCTTCTACCACCACCAGAAGTACCCG
>JANXVK010000370.1 GCA_025351675.1 Rhizobacter sp. | reverse complement strand
CTGATGTCAGCCCCTCGTCCGGCGGGTACGCCGGCCGATCCCCCACGGGGATGCGGGCCGGCCGAGGACCACGAAGTGGGCCTCTTCGTGGCTCATTGCGGCCCGGCGCTCGGCCCGCGGCCGCCTTCATGAGTCGGGTCTGGCTGTTCGATCTCGACAACACGCTGCACGACGCGAGCCATGCCGCGTTCGGCCACACCAGCCGCGCGATGAACGCCTACATGGTCGACGAGCTCGGCATGGAGCCGACCGAGGCGGCGGGCTTGCGCGATCACTACTGGAGCCGCTACGGCGCGACCCTGCTCGGCCTCGTGCGTCACCACGGCGTGAAGGCGGCGCATTTTCTGGCGCAGACGCACCTTCATCCCGGCCTCGAAGACCGCTTGAGGATGAGCCACCACGACCGTGCTGCGCTGAAGCGACTGCGCGGCCGCAAGTACGTCCTGACCAATGCGCCGCGCGACTACACGATGCGCGTGCTCAACACCCTGCGCCTCGCCGATCTGTTCGACGGCGTGATCAGCATCGAAGACATGTCGATGTTCGGCCAGCTGCGCCCGAAGCCGGATGCGCGCATGTTCCGCTACATCGCGGCGAAGTTGAAGGTCAAGCCCAGCGACTGTGTGCTCGTCGAAGACATGCTCGAGAACCAGAAGGCCGCGCGCGGCCTCGGCATGTGCACCGCGTGGATGCAGCGTTACCTCGAAGGGCGCTATCGCGGGCACCTGCGCGGCGGAACGAGCGGCGGTTCCAATGCCGGTTTCCGCTCCCGCGAAGTTGGTGTTCACCCTTGCCCTAGCCCGCGCTACGTGTGTGCCAAAATCAGATCGCTGCAACAGTTGCTTACGCTCGAATGAACTGCCTCCAAGCTCGCTTCGTTCGCGTCCCCTCGAGGGGGAACTCAACACCCTTCGGGCGGCCCCGCGGGCGTTGAGATGACGCACACCTCAGATCCGAGCGACGCAGAACCCATGGATGCGATCGACGACGCGGCGAAGGCCGAGGCGCCCACTGCGGTTGCGGCGCCCGTGCGCAAGCGCCCCAAACCCGGCGAGCGCCGCGTGCAGATCCTGCAGACGCTCGCGAGCATGCTCGAACAGCCGGGCGCCGACCGCATCACCACCGCGGCGCTGGCCGCGAAGCTCGATGTGTCGGAGGCCGCGCTCTACCGCCACTTCGCCAGCAAGGCGCAGATGTTCGAGGGCCTGATCGAGTTCGTCGAGCAAACCGTGTTCACGCTGATCAACCAGATCCACGAGCGCGAGTCGGCGTCGAACCTGCAGGTGCAGAAGATGTTGACCGTGCTGCTGCAGTTCGCCGAGAAGAACCCGGGCATGGCGCGCGTGATGGTCGGTGACGCGCTGGTGTTCGAGAACGAGCGTTTGCTCGCGCGCATGAACCAGTTCTTCGAGCGCTTCGAGTCGCAGCTGCGCCAGAGCCTGCGCGGCATGGCGGACGCCGCCGGCTCGGCCACGCCGACGGTCGACGCGAACGCGCAGGCCTCGGTACTCACCGCGTTCGCGGTCGGTCGCTTGCAGCGCTTCGCGCGTTCCGGCTTCAAGCGCAGCCCGACCGAGCACCTTGACGCCGCATTGCGGATGCTGGCTTCCTGAGCGAGCCCGGCCTGAGCAAGGTCGTGTGCCGCGACCTTTGCAAGTCGCCGGCAACACGGCGGCGAAGCGCGTCCGGAACGCGCGCCGCTACACTGCCCGATCTCCAGAATCCTCCTGCGCCGAGCGGCGCGTTTTTCGCCCCACGCATGTCCACGTCCACCGACCCGTTGCTCCATCTGATCCACCGCGCCGAGGTGCTGCTGAGCCGCCTCGAAGCGGTGCTGCCGCATCCGTTGACCGACCCGGATTGGGCCGCCGCGATCGCGTTCCGCTACCGCAAGCGCGGTGGCTCGGGCGTGATCGAGCCGGTGCGGCATGTCGCGCCGATCCGCCTGAGTTCGCTGGTCGAGGTCGAGCCGCAGAAGGAGCGGCTGCTGCGCAACACGCGGCAGTTCGTGGCCGGCTTCGGCGCCAACAATGTGCTGCTGACCGGCGCACGCGGCACGGGCAAGAGCTCGCTGATCAAGGCCGTTTTGAACGAGTTCGCGCCGCGCGGTTTGCGGCTCATCGAGGTCGACAAGGCCGATC
>JANXVK010000343.1 GCA_025351675.1 Rhizobacter sp. | reverse complement strand
GGCCAGCGCGGCCCGGTCGAGCGCATGGGCCAGGGGCTCGAGGACGCGCGTGTTCTGGTGGTCGACGCACACGCCACGAGCGCGTTGACCGACGTGCTGTCACCGAACCGCAAGGACATCTTCCGCAACGAGCTGACCGAGAAGTTCAAGCTCGATGCGTTCGGCGACGACGGCGAGCTCGAAACCCGCCAGCAATGGAACGGCGTGGCCGCCGAGCAGATGCGGCTGACGGTTGCGCGCCTCGACCCGCCGCGCCTGCAACGCCTGCTGCTGACGAACCTGGAGCGGCGCTACCCCGGCATCGCGTTGATCGGTGTGCCGGAGCTCACCGACGAGGTCGACCAGAACCGCATCACGATCAGCGCCAGGTTCAAGGTGCCGAAGCTCGCAATCGCCGACAACGGCAACTGGGTGATGCGCTTCGCGCCGGCCAACATGCAGAACACGATCCCGGTGCCGCCCTCGCCGACGCGCCAGTTCGGGGTAGCGCTGCCGGCGTTCCCGGTCACCGTGCTGTACAGCGCCGAGATGCAGTGGCCGCCCAGCGTCAGTGGGGTGCTCGACCCGAGCACCCAGCGCATCACGAATGCCGCGTTCGCCGCCGAGGTGACACGCAGCTTTCGCGGCAATCTCGCGACGGCCACGTTGCGCTTCGAGCCGCTGACCCACAGCGTGGCGGCGAAGGATGTGCCCAAGCTCGTCGCCGACGCGCGGTCGCTCGAGCGCGCGATCGGTGGCCCAATGGTGGTCGCGCCGAACCAGGTCAAGGACGGCGGCTTCCTCGGCATCGGCCGCAAGACGCTGCAGGACAACCTGCTCGCCCGCGCCAAAGCCACGGTCGAGCGCACCGGCAAGTCGATCGGCGGCGGCCAGCTCGGTGGCGACGACCTGGCGCTGGCGCTGTGCCTGCGCGCCGAGGCGCAGACCGAGCTCGGTAACGTCGACGAGGCGCTGAAGGACGCGCGGGAAGCGGTGAAGCAGGCTTCGTCGCTGGGCGCAGCCTGGTTCTGCCAAGGCAATGCGAACTGGGCGCGTGGCGATTTCGCCACCGCGTCGAACGACTTCGGCAAGGCGCTGGCCTTCGGCGCCACCGCCGCCGACGTGTACTACCGGCGCGGCCAAGCGCGCTTCTTCGACGGCAAGCTTGAGCCCGCCGCCGACGATTTCGCCAAGGCCGTGCTCGACCGGCCCGACGCCGGCAACCGCGCCTACGCGCAACTCTGGCAGGCCTGGACGCTGCAGCGCCTGAACCGCCCGTTGCCGCCGGAACTGCTCGCCGCCGCCGATCCGACGGGTGCCTGGCCGCGCCCGGCGTTGGCGATGTTCGCCGGGCAGCTGACGCCGGAGCAGGTCATCGAGCAGATCGGCCGCAAGACCGGCGACGACCAGGAACTCGCGCTGGCCGAGGGCTGGTTCTACATCGGCGAATACCACCTGAACGCGAAGCAGCCCGAGAAAGCAAGAGAGGCGTTCGAGAAGGCCCGCGCGAAGGGCATCACGCGCTACATCGAGCACGCCGCGGCGGGCTTCGAGTTGCAGCGGCTGGGCGCGAAGCCCTGAGCGTCAGGCCGATGTGTCGGCGTCGGGCGCGACCACGCGAACGCGTGTGCCGTGCAGGCTGACGACTTGGCCCGCGCGAACCTTGCAGGTCTTGCGCAACTCTTCGCGGCCGTCGACTTGCACGAGGCCGTCGGCGACCATCATCTTCGCGATGCCGCCGCTGGGCGCGAGGCCGGTCGCCTTCAGCAGCGCATCGAGGGTGATGTACTCGCCGCGCAGCGGGAAGTCGACGAGGTTCATGTCGCTGTTTCCAATCCGAATTCCTTTGCGAGCAGCGCGTACGAGGTGCGGCGCACCGCCGGCTCGTGCGCCCAAGTGTTGACGACGATCTCGTCGAGGCCGAGCTCGTCGGCGAGCGAACGCAGTTGCGACCCGGCCTCGCTCGCAGTGCCGACGAAGGCCTTCGCGCGCATCGCCTCGACCGTCGGCCATTCGTCGGCCGTGAAGCCGCGCTGCGCGATCGCGTCGGGCGCCTGCAGCGGCCCCAGAACCCCGCGCGCCCGGTCGACGCGCCAGCGCTCGCGGCCGAGCGCGTGATGCGCGGCTTCGTCGTGCGTGTCGGCGACCAGCGCCCAGACGCACACGGTCGCCTGCGCCTCGGGATGGCGCTCGCTCGGGCGATAGAGGCGTCGATACAGCGCCAGTGCTTCATCCGCGCCTTGGCCGTCGACAAAAAAATACGCGTACGCATAGGGCAGGCCGAAGTGCGCGGCGAGCTGCGCACCGTAGTTCGAGCTGCCGAGGATCCACACCTCCGGCGCATGCGGCCCGAGCGGGTGCGCGGCGATGCCGTGGTGCTCGGGCAGCGTCGTCCACGCCTGCAGGTCGCGCACCTGCTCGGGGAAGTTGTCGGCCGCCGCGTGCGCGTTCGAGTTCAGTGCGCGCGCCGTGCGCATGTCGCCGCCCGGCGCGCGGCCGACGCCCAGATCGATGCGCCCCGGCGCCAGCGCTTCGAGCACACGGAACTGCTCGGCCACCTTCAGCGCGCTGTAGTGCGGCAGCATCACGCCGGCGCTGCCGATGCGGATGCGCGTGGTGCGCGCCGCGATCGCGGCCATCAGCATTTCGGGCGCGCTGCCGACGGTCGTCGACAGACCGTGGTGCTCGCTGACCCAGAAGCGTGCGTAGCCGAGGCGCTCGCAGTGCTGCGCCAGATCGAGCGTGTCGCGGATCGCCGCGTCCTCGCTGCTGCCGGCGACCGAGATCGATTGATCGAGGACCGAGAGGGTCAAGCGCTTCATGCCGGATGTGTCGGGTCGATCCACTTGACCGACTCGGGCTTCTCGACCGGCGCGATGTCGAGGTTCACCGCGACCGCTTCGCCATCGCTGCGCACCAGCACGCACTCGAGCACCTCGGTCGCGCTGGCGTTGATCTCTTGGTGCGGCACGAACGGCGGCACGTAGATGAAGTCGCCGGGGCCGGCCTCGGCGGTGAACTCGAGCGCGTCGCCCCAGCGCATGCGGGCGCGGCCCTTGAGGACGTAGATCACGCTCTCGAGCGGGCCGTGGTGGTGCGCGCCGGTCTTCGCGTCGGGGTGGATGTGCACGGTGCCGGCCCACAACTTGTTCGCGCCGACGCGCGCGAAGTTGATCGCGGCCTTGCGGTCCATGCCGGGCGTCTGCGCGGTGCTCGCGTCGAGCTGATCGGCGCCAACGACCCGCACGCCCTCGTGTTTCCAGTTCATTGGCCGGCCCTCGCGTGATTCGATCGTGTCGATTCTGAACCACAGCTTGAGCGGCTGCAGGCAGCGGCGAATCAGCCTTCGGCACGCGGGCGCGCGGTTTCGTGTACAGTCCAAAGCACAGTTATACGCAAGACAGTGGTTGCTAGAGATTCTTCCCCAGACCGGCGCGGTTCTCGCGGCGGGCGTCGATAGAAATCCCCTGATCGTTTCTTGAGTGTCGCTGCATGCGCTGCATGTGCTGCGCATTATTCGAAAATAGATAGGATAGTTTTCCATGACGACCCAAACCGGTACCGTGAAGTGGTTCAACGAGAGCAAGGGCTTCGGCTTCATCGCTCAAGACGCGGGCGGCGCTGACCTGTTCGCCCACTTCCGTGACATCACGGGCTCTGGCTTCAAGACCTTGCTGGAAAACCAGCGCGTCGAATTTGAAGTCAAGCAAGGCCAAAAGGGCCTGCAAGCCGCGAACATTCGCGTGCTGTAAACCCCCGCCGGGCGCAAGCCCAGCGAACAGAACCGCGGCTCGGCCGCGGTTTTTTTTCGCCGGTCCTTCTCGTCGCGTCAATGACTCGGCGCGTTCATCACGCGATCCAGGATTCGCGGCTCACCCCTCGGAGACAGACAACATGACCGCACTCGCCGGACTGACCAACCACCAGATCCGCTTGAAGGCGCGCCCGAACGGCCTGCCCACGCGCGACGGCTGGGATTTCACGACCGAGCCGGTCACCGAGCCCGCTGAAGGCGGCGTGCTGGTGAAAACGCTGGCGATCTCGCTCGACCCGGCGATGCGCGGCTGGATGAACGAGGGCAAGAGCTACATCCCGCCGGTCGCGATCGGCGAGGTCATGCGTGCCGGCGGCATCGGCGAGGTGATCGCGTCGAAGAACGATGCGTTCAAGGTCGGCGACGTGGTCGGCTGCACGCCCGGCGTGCAGGAGTACATCCTGATCCCGGCCGACCAGATCAAACGCAACGGCCTGTTCAGGATCGACACCCGCCTGGGCACGCCGACGCAATGGCTCAACGTGCTCGGCATGCCCGGCATGACGGCCTACTTCGGACTGCTCGATGTCGGCATGCCGCAGCCGGGCGAGACCGTGGTCGTCTCGGGCGCGGCCGGCGCGGTCGGCCAGACCGTCGGCCAGCTCGCGAAGATCAAGGGCTGCCGCGTCGTCGGCATCGCCGGCGGGCCAACCAAGTGCGAGTGGGTCGTCAAGGAGCTCGGCTTCGACGCCTGCGTCGACTACAAGAGCGGGGATCTCAAAAGCGCGCTGCGCGACGCCTGCCCAAAGGGCGTCGACGTGTACTTCGACAACGTCGGCGGCGAGATTCTCGACACCGTGATGACGCGCCTCGCGCGCAAGGCCCGCATCGTGATCTGCGGCGCGATCAGCCAGTACAACAACACGACGCCGGTGAAAGGCCCGGCCAACTACCTGACGCTGCTGGTGAACCGCGCGCGCATGGAAGGCATGGTTGTGTTCGACTACACCGACCGCTTTCCCATTGCCGTGGCCGAACTCGCAGGCTACCTGAAAGACGGCCGCATGAAGAGCAAGGAAGACGTGGTCGTCGGCATGAACACCTTCCCCGAGACGCTGCTGAAGCTGTTCAACGGCGAGAATTTCGGCAAGCTGGTGCTGCAATTCGCGTGAGCGCGTGAATTTGCGCCGCCGGTCGGCGCCAACACGCTGCTGATCCGGCGATCGAAAGCGCCGCGGCGCCGCTAGACTGGGCGGCAGTGCCGCGTGTCTTGCAGACGCGGGTGGCACTTCGAGTCTCCTCATGAGCGAATCCAGCGCCCCAACCTCGCCCGACGCTCCGCCTTCCGCGGGCTCGCTCGCGGTGTGGCTGGAACAAAGTTACGACCTGCTCGCGTTGACCGACGCGGCCGGCTGCATCCGCTGGTGCAACCCGGCGTTTGAGCGCGCGACTGGGCTGCAGGCCGGCGCCGATCTGCTGACCCTCGCCGCCGGCACCGCGCGTGATGCCCTCGCGGCAGGCCTGCGCGGTGATGCGCTCGCGCCGGCCGAATTCGCGTTGCGCACCGCGAGCGGCGCGCTGTTGTGGATCGAGGCGCGCGTCAGCAGCGTCGACGTCGATCGACTCTGGACGCTGCGTGACACCACCGCCCGGCACGAGCTCGCCGACCGCGCGCAGCAGCTGTCGGAGCTGCTCGACATGGCTCAGGAGTTCGGACGCCTGGGCGTCTGGGAGCGCGAGATTCCGTCCGCGCGTGGCCACTGGGACCGCCACGTGTTCGCCTTCTGGGGCATGACACCGACCGAGGGGGGTACCCCCGATTTTCTCGAAGCGGCGAACCGCGTCCACCCGGACGACCGGCTCGACCAGCGCTACCTCGACTCGACCCGCCAAGCCGGGCGCTACATGGCCCGCTACCGCGTCGTCCACCCGGACGGATCATTGCGGCGCATCCAGTCGCAGTGGGAAGTCAAGAACGGGCCCGACGGTGCGCCGGTGCGCGCGATCGGTTTCATGTTCGACGACACCGACGTCTACGATCTCGCGCGTTCGCTCGACACCGCGTCGGCCCAGCTGCGGCTCGCCGCCGAGTTGGCGGGCATCGTGATCTGGCGCCACGACCTGCTGACCGACCGGCTGCGCTACAACGAGCACGGTTTCAAGGTGCTCGGCATCCCGTACCGTGCGGAAGGCTTGTCGCGGGCCGAGGCCCGGGCCTACATCCACGCCGACGACATCGCCAAGCTGTCCGCTGCGGCCGAGCAGTCGCTGGTCACGCCTGGGCCGGTCGATGTGCAAACGCGGCACCGCTGGCCGGATGGTTCGTGGCGTGACCTCTTGGTCCGCCGCGTCGTGGAACGCGACGCCGCGGGGCATCCGCGCGCCTTTGTTGGCGTGTCGCTCGACATCAC
>JANXVK010000329.1 GCA_025351675.1 Rhizobacter sp. | reverse complement strand
GCGCGCGCGGTGGTTGGCGACCAGCGCATGGTGCGCGATCGTCAGCGTCACGCCCGAGGTCAGCAGCAGCAGTGTGTTGATGGTCGGGATCGGCCACGGGCCCATCGTCGTGAACGGGTTCATGTGGCTGACCGTGGCACTGGGCATCACCTTCCTCGGCTTCCAGATCTACGAGTACATGCACGCGTATGGCGAGCTGAACCTGAAGCTGTCGTCGGGCGCCTACGGCTCGACCTTCTTCATGCTGACTGGTTTCCACGGCTTCCACGTGTTCGTCGGCATGCTGATGCTGCTGTTCATCACGATCCGCCTGATGAAGGGTCACTTCACGCCGCAGCGTCACTTCGGCTTCGAGGGCGCCGCTTGGTACTGGCACTTCGTCGACGTGGTCTGGCTCGGTCTGTACATCGTCGTGTACTGGCTCTGACGCTTCAACCGCCAACAAAACAAAACGCCGCTGAACGCGGCGTTTGTTTTTGGATCGATCACTTGCCCAACGGAATCCCCGTCGGGTGGATCCAGCCGGCCCACCACGCGAACAGCACGCATGCGAACAACAGCACCGACAGCCCCACGCGAACCGCGAGCGCACGCATCATGTTGCCGCTCTTGGCCTTGCCGTCGCGGCCGTCGCGCAGCATGAACACGCCGGCCATCGCGAGCGCGGCGAGGATGCCGACGAAGCCGAATCCGATAAGGTACTTCATGCCGGCTGATTATCCGCCGCATCCCGCACCATGGCACTGAGCGCCAAAGGCCGCGCCGCAGTGGTGCTGGTCGCCACGCTGATCGGTGTGGCGATCAGCGCGAACCTCGGCGCGTGGCAACTGCGGCGCGCCGCGCAGAAGATCGCGCTGCAGGATGCGCTCGAATCGCGCGCGACGCTGAGTGCGCTGACCGCCTCCGAGCTGCCCCGCACCGCCGAGCAGGTCGAGCCGCAGCACTACCGCCCGGTCCATCTGCGCGGCCAGTGGCTGGCGCAGCGCAACGTGTTCCTCGAGAACCGGCAGATGAACGGCCGGGTCGGCTTCTACCTTGTCACGCCGTTGCAGCTCGAAGGCCGGCCCGAGGTCGTGCTGGTGCAGCGCGGCTGGGTGCCGCGCGATCTGCGCGACCGCACCTTGCTGCCGCCGATCGCGTCGCCCGCCGGCACGGTCGATGTCGATGGCCATATCGCACCAAGGCCTTCGCGGTTGTACGAGTTCGCACCGTCGACGAGCGGCTTGATCCGGCAGAATCTCGACCTCGGCGAGTTCACGCTCGAAACCGGCCTGCCGCTCGCGCCTCTTTCGGTGCTGCAGGCCGACTCCCCAAGCAACGCAGGCGACGGCCTGCTGCGCCAATGGCCGCGCCCCGCGGTCGATGTTCAAAAGCACTACGGTTACGCGTTCCAGTGGTTCGCGCTGGGTGCGCTGATGGCAGGTTTGTATGTCTGGTTCCAACTCGTCCGGCCCCGCTGGAAACGCCATGCCCGAACGTGACTCGCCGCTGAGCTTCACCGTGCATTCGATGCAGCCACCGGCGCTCGACGACGAGGCCGTGCGTCGCACCCGGAGCGGTCGCATGAAGATGCTGCTGGTGCTGGCGGTCTGCGCCGCGCCGGTGATCGCGTCGTATTTCACCTACTTCGTGATCCGCCCCGAGGGCCGCACCAACTACAGCGAGCTGATCCAGCCGCAGGCGCCGATTCCGGCCGATCTGCCGCTGACCGACCTGCAAGGCGCGACCGTGAAGGCCGAAACGCTGAAGGGCCAGTGGCTGATGGTCGTGGTCTCGGCGGCGGCCTGCGACGCGGTCTGCGAGAAGCACCTCTGGGTGCAGCGCCAGTTGCGCGAAACGCTCGGCCGCGACAAGGACCGCGTCGACAAGGTCTGGCTGATCATCGACGCCGGCACGCCGAAGCCGCAGACCCTCGCGGGCGTCACGACGAACACCGACGCCACCGTGCTGCGCGTTCCGCGCGCTGCGCTGGCCGCATGGTTGCGGCCGGCGAACGGCCAGGCGCTCGAAGACCACCTCTACATCGTCGACCCGCTCGGCAACTGGATGATGCGGGTGCCGCCGAACGCCGAGCCGGCGAAGCTGAAGTCCGACGTGATCAAGCTGCTGCGTGCGTCGGCGGGCTGGGACAAGGCGGGGCGCTGAGCGCGCGAATTCGATGACCCCACCTGCGCCCTGGGACTTGGCTCCACTGCTGACGATCCTCGCGTTCGGCGCGCTGATCGGGCTGCTGCCGTTCGCTTGGGTCTGGCGCCGCGATCGCACCAAGGGCTTGGCCGCGCGGTTGCGGGCGCTGACCGTGCTGACGCTGTTCCTGACTTTCGACCTCGTGCTGTTCGGTGCCTTCACGCGCCTCACCGACTCCGGCCTCGGCTGCCCTGACTGGCCCGGCTGCTACGCCAGCGCGAGCCCGCTCGGCGCGACGGCCGAGATCCACGCCGCGCAGACGGCGCTGCCAAGCGGCCCGGTCACGCACGGCAAGGCCTGGATCGAGATGATCCACCGCTACCTCGCGACCGGTGTCGGTGCGCTGATCACGCTGCTCGCGGTGCTGAGCTGGTTCGCCGCGCGCAAGAAGAAGCTGCCGATCTCGCCGTGGTGGGCGAGCGCGACGCTGGTCTGGGTCTGCGTGCAGGGCGCGTTCGGCGCGTTGACGGTGACGATGAAGCTGTACCCGGCGATCGTCACATTGCACCTGCTCGGCGGGTTGACGCTGCTGGCGTTGCTGGCGATCCAGAAGGAAGGCTACGGGCGCCAGCCGCTCGCGCTGCCGCCGCGCCTGCACACGGCGGCCATCGTCATTGCGGTGCTTAGCGTGCTGCAGATCGCGCTCGGTGGCTGGGTCAGCACGAACTACGCTGTGCTGGCGTGCCGCGATTTCCCGACCTGCCAAGGCAGCTGGTGGCCGGCGATGGACTTCGAGCACGGCTTCGCCTTGCTGCGCGAGCTCGGCGAGGGCAAGGACGGCGGGTTCCTGCCGTTCGCCGCGCTGACCGCGATCCACTACGTGCATCGGCTCGGCGCCTATGTCGTGCTGGCAGCGATGGCGTTGTTCGCGTGGCGCCTGCAGGCGAGCGGCGACGCGGCGCTGCGGCGCTTCGCGCTCGGTGTCGTCGTGGTCGCGCTGTGGCAACTCGGCAGCGGCCTGAGCAACGTCGTGC
>JANXVK010000319.1 GCA_025351675.1 Rhizobacter sp. | reverse complement strand
GCCTTGCGCTTCGAGCGTGCCGTCCGTCAGGAAGCCGGGGCCGTAGAGCGGGATCGTCTTGTTCAAGCCGGCCGCCGCGTAGTCCTTGACGAACTTGACCGCGCCGCCGCCGGCAAAGAAGGCGTAGACCACGTCGGGCTTCTGCGCCGCGATCTCGGTCAGCAGGGCCTGGAACTCGACGCCGGGGAAGGGCAGGTTCATGTCCTTGATGACCTTGCCGCCGCCCTTCTCGAAGGCCTCGGTGAAGCCCTTGACCGACTCGTTGCCGGCCGCGTAATTCCACGTGATCGTCATCGCGCGTTTCGCACCCTTGTCGGCCGCGACCTTGCCCATCGCATAGGCCGGCTGCCAGTTCGAGAACGAGCTGCGCACGATGTTCGGGGCGCACAGCGGGCCGGTGATCGCGTCGGCGCCGGCGTTCGGGATGATCAGCAGCGTGTTGCTGTCTTTCGCGGCCTTGGCCATCGCGAGCGCGACGCCGGAGTGCACGGTGCCGACCAGCACGTCGACGTTGTCGCGCTTGATCAGCTTGTTGACGTTGTCGGTGCCCTTCGATGGGTCGGATTCGTCGTCGACCTTGAAGTACTGGATCTCGCGGCCGCCGAGCTTGCCGCCGTGTTCCTGGACGTAGAGCTTGAAGCCGCTCTCGATCATGTTGCCAAGGCTCGCGAAGGTACCGGTGTACGGCAGCATGAAGCCGACCTTGATCGGGCCTGTCCCTTGTGATGTCGTCTGCGCCTGCGCGCCGAGCGCGCACAAGGCCAAGGCGGCTGCGGCGAAGGGGGTTTTGGTGATGAAACGCATGAAAGGCTCCAACTCAGGATGGTGAATTCTCAAGGATAAATCGGGCCGCTTCGGTCGCCAGAAGTTCGGGCTGATCCCGGTGCGGCGAGTGTCCGCATTTCGGGATCACCAGCAGCTCGGTTTTCGGCAGTCGGGCGGAAATACGACGGATCTGCGCGAGTGTGCCGTATTCGTCGTCCTCGCCCTGCGCGGCCAGCACCGGGCAGGCGATCGTGTCGAGCTCGGCCTCGATGTTCCAGCCGCGGAAGGCCGGGTTCAGCCAGATGTCGTTCCAGCCGCGGAACGCCGAATCGGGGTCGGCGTGGTAGCGGGCGAGGCGGCTGCGCAGGTCGGTGGTCTCATACGCCTCGCGCGCCTTCTCGATGCTGGCGATCGACACGTCCTCGACGAACAGATGCGGCGCAACGACGACGACGCCGGCCACGTCGAACCTCGCAGCGTGCAGCAGTGCGATCGAGCCGCCGTCGCTGTGGCCGAAGAGCCAGGGCCGCTCGATCTGCAACTGTTCGAACAGCAGCGGAAGCACTTCGTGCGCCTGCGCGTGCATGAACGCGGGCGTCCAGTGCTCGTCGGCCGGCTTCGGCGTCGACTGGCCGTAGCCGTAGCGCGAGAACACGAGCCCGCGCAGGCCGTGTTCGGCGCACAGGCGTTCGGGGAAATCCTTCCACATCGCGACCGAGCCCAGCCCTTCGTGCAGGAAGACGACCGGCGGCTTCGCCGATGCCGCCGCGCCGACCCACTGGTACTCGAGCCGCAGCGGGCGGCCGCGCCAGTCGAACTGCGCGAACCGGAGGGCGCCGCTGCTCACTTCTTCGCGCGTTCGAGCGCGTTTGCCAAATCACGCAGCCGAAAGCGCTGGATCTTGCCAGTGGCGGTTTTCGGCAACTCGGCGATGAATTCGATCACGCGCGGGTACTTCCAGGCGGCGAGGCGCTGCTTCACGAAGGCTTTCAACTCGGCCTCGTCGACCATCGCGCCGGGCTTGCGCACGACACAGGCCTTGGTCTTGGTCAGCCCGTCGGCGTCTTCGATGCCGATCACCGCGCATTCGAGCACCGCCGGGTGCTGCATCAGCGTCGCCTCGACCTCGAACGGCGAGACGTACACGCCGCTGACCTTCAGCATGTCGTCGCTGCGGCCCGCGTAGACATAGCAGCCGCGTTCGTCGATCGAATACTTGTCGCCGGTTTTCGTCCACTCGCCCTGGAACGTGGCGCGCGACTTCTCGCGCTGGCCCCAGTACATCAGCGCCGAGCTCGGGCCGGCCACGTGCAGATCGCCGATCTCGCCGGCCGCCGATTCGCTGCCGTCTTCGTTGACCAGTTTGAGCCGGTAACCCGGCACGACCTGGCCGGTGCTGCCGTACTGCACGTCGCCGGGGCGGTTCGACAGAAAGATGTGCAGCATTTCGGTCGAGCCCAGGCCGTCGAGGATCTCGCAGCCGAAGTGGGCGGTGAAGCGCTCGCCGATCTCGCGCGGCAGCGCCTCGCCGGCCGATGAGCAGAGCCGCAACTTGACTTCCGACTTCGTCGGCAGGTCGGTCGCGACCAGCATGCCTGCGTAGCCGGTCGGCGCGCCGAAGAAGACCGAGACGTCGTGGTCAACCCAGCGCTTGAACACGGCCGCGGGCGTCGGCCGCTCGGCCATCAGCACGACCGTCGCACCGACCGAGAGCGGGAAGGTGAGGCCGTTGCCGAGGCCGTAGGCGAAGTAGAGCTTTGCGGCAGAGAAGCAGACGTCGTCCTTGGTCA
>JANXVK010000282.1 GCA_025351675.1 Rhizobacter sp. | reverse complement strand
GGTGTTCGAGCAGCGTGCGCTGAAGGCCGCGGTCACGCGCGAGGCCGAACCGATGCTGGCGCCCGGCGGCGTGTTCGCATCGAACACCTCGACCTTGCCGATCTCCGGGCTGGCGCAGGCGAGCGCGCACCCCGAGAGGTTCGTCGGCCTGCACTTCTTCTCGCCGGTGCACAAGATGAAGCTGGTCGAGATCATCCGCGGCGCGCGGACCGACGATGAAACCGTGGCGCGCGCGTTCGACGTGGTCACCGCGCTCGGCAAGCTGCCGATCGTCGTCAACGACTCGCGCGGCTTCTTCACCAGCCGTGTGTTCGGGACCTTCGTGATGGAAGGCGCGACGATGCTGGCCGAGGGCGTGCCCGCGCCGCTGATCGAGCACGCTGCGCTCGCGGCGGGGATGCCGGTCGGGCCGTTGGCGGTGCTCGACGAGACCTCACTCGCGCTCTCGGTGCACGTGCTGGACCAGACCCGCGCCGATCTGGCGGCCGAAGGGAAAGCGCACGAACCGGGGCAGGGCGAATTGCTGGTCGAACGCATGGTGAAGGCGCTGAAGCGACCGGGCCGCGCAGGCGGTGATGGCTTCTACGACTACCCGAAGGGCGAAGCCAAGCGCCTGTGGCCGGAGCTGCGCACGCTGTTCGAGAAGGTCGACGCCACTCCGCCGTCGATCGACGAACTGATGCAGCGTCTGCTCTACCGCCAGTCTATCGAGACTGCGCGCTGCCTCGCCGAAGGCGTGCTGACGAGCACCGCCGAGGCCAACATCGGCTCGATCTTCGGCATCGGCTTCCCGGCGTGGACGGGTGGGGCGGTGCAGTTCATCGAGTCGGAGGGGCGCGAACGCTTCATCGCGAACGCGGCCTTTTTGGCGCAGCGACACGGCGAGCGCTTCGCCTTGGCGCCTGCGGTTCTCGCGCGCATCCGCGGCCTGCCCTGAGCGGCCCGCGGCCGCCAAAACAAAAAAGCCCCGCAAGCGGGGCTTTTTCAGTCGGTGACCGCAGCGGTCACTTCAGCGTCAGGATCCAGCCGACCAGCTGTTTGGCCTCGGCGTCGGTGACCTGCGGGTTCGCCGGCATCGGGATGTTGCCCCAGACACCGGTTCCCCCTTTCGTCACCTTGACGGCGAGCTTGTCGGCCGCGCCGGCTTGGCCGGCGTACTTCGCGCCGATGTCCTTGAAAGCCGGCCCCAGCACCTTCTTTTCGACCGCATGGCAGGCCATGCAGTTCTTCTTCTGGGCCAGATCGACCTGGGCGAAGGCCGGTACAGAAGCGAGGGCAATGATCGAAACAAGCAGCAATTTCATGACTTCCTTTGTCGAAGGCGCCCTTCTGTTTGGGCTACATTGACCTGAACGCATTATAGGGGCGGGCCGTTGACGGCCGACTCCGGTCGCAGGCGCTTCGCGCGCAGGGAGATCACATGGTTTTCGTCGTCGTGGGATGTTTGCTGATCGCGCTGAAGTGGGCGGAATTCGGGCCGGTCGCGGCTTGGTCGTGGTGGCTGGTGCTGGCACCGTTCGGCTTGGCCATGCTCTGGTGGTGGTATGCGGACGCATCGGGCTGGACCAAGCGGCGCGAGATGGACCGCATGGAAGACCGCAAGACCCAGCGCCGGCGCAACTCGATGGAGCGGCTCGGGCTGAAGTTCAGCAGGTCGGACAAGTCGTCCCGCCGCGCCGAGAAGTTTCTCGCGGCCCGCCAGCGCGAGATCGACAAGGTCGAGGGCAAGCGCGCCGACCAGCGCGAGCGCAACCGCGAGTCGCTGCTGGGCAGCCGCTTCGACAGCAAGCAGGACACCGGGCCGGACAAGCCGAAGACCTGAAGGCCCTTGTCGCAACGCCCGGCGTGCCGCAATCGATTCAACGGCTGCCGTCGAGCACCGCGCCGGTGCTGGCGCTCGACGCGTTCATCGCGAACTTGGCCAGCACACCCCGTGTGTAGCGCGGCTTGGGCGCCGTCCAGTTGGCGCGGCGTTGCGCCAGCACCTCGTCACTGACGTTCAACTGCAGCACCAGCGTGTGCGCATCGATCGTGATCGAGTCGCCTTCGTGAACCAGTGCGATGTTGCCGCCGGCGTACGCCTCGGGCGCGACGTGCCCGACGACCATGCCCCAAGTGCCTCCCGAGAAGCGGCCATCGGTGATCAGGCCGACCGATTCGCCCAAGCCCTGGCCGATCAGCGCGCCGGTGGGCGCGAGCATTTCCGGCATGCCCGGCGCGCCCTTCGGGCCGAGGTAGCGCAGCACCATCACGTCGCCCGGTACGATTCTCTTCGCCATGATCGCGGCGAGCGCCGATTGCTCGTCGTCGAAAACGCGCGCCGGGCCGGTGATCACCGGGTTCTTCAGCCCGGTGATCTTCGCGACGCAGCCTTCGGGCGAGAGATTGCCCTTCAGGATCGCGAGGTGGCCGTGCGCATACATCGGCTTGTCGATCGCGCGGATCACGTC
>JANXVK010000278.1 GCA_025351675.1 Rhizobacter sp. | reverse complement strand
GATCAAGGACGTCGCAAAAACCCTGGTCTATCAGCTCGCGCTGTGGAAGAACCAGCAGGGTCGGGAGGTGATCCCCGAGCGCATCATCACGCGGGCGCCGTCGGCCGAGTTGCGCCCCGACCAGAAAGACCAGGACAGCCTGCCGCCCTACGAGGTGCTCGACGCGATCCTGTCGCGCTACATGGAGCACGACCAGGGCCTCGACGAGATCGTCGCCGCCGGCTTCGCGCCGGCCGATGTCGAGCGCGTGACGCGGCTGATCAAGATCAACGAATACAAGCGGCGCCAGTCGCCGGTCGGCATTCGGATCACGCACCGTGCCTTCGGACGGGATTGGCGCTACCCGATCACCTCGAAGTTCCGCGCTTAAACTTGGCCATCGTCAAACCTTGGGGAGCTTCGCCATGAAACAGATCACCGCGATCGTCAAACCGTTCAAGCTCGAGGAAGTGCGCGAGGCGCTCGGTCAGGTGGGCGTGACCGGCCTGACCGTGACGGAAGTGAAGGGTTTCGGGCGCCAGAAGGGCCACACTGAGCTTTACCGCGGTGCCGAGTACGTGGTCGACTTCCTGCCGAAGGTCAAGCTCGAAGTCGTCGTCAAGGACAGCGATGTCGACCGCTGCGTCGACGCGATCGTCAAGGCCGCCAAGACCGGCAAGATCGGCGACGGCAAGATTTTCGTCACCGCGGTCGAGCAGGTCGTGCGCATCCGCACCGGCGAGACGAACGACGAAGCGGTCTGAGCTTCTCTGCCGGTTTCTTCAGATCTTGCGATAGTCGTCGGGCGCGCTCGCCAGCGGCGCCAGCGCGCCGAGGCGCTCGAGCAGCGCCAGCGGGTCGGTGTCGATCTGCAGCAGCGCTTTCTGCGCCGCGTCCATGAAGCCTTGCGCTTCGCTGTGCCGCAAGAAACCCAGCAGCGCGTCGTAGTAGCCGGCCACGTTCAGCAGGCCGATCGGCTTGTCGTGATAACCGAGCTGGCGCCAGGTCCAGACCTCGAACAACTCCTCGAAGGTGCCGATGCCGCCGGGCAGCGCCAGAAATGCGTCGCTGCGCTCGGCCATCATCGTCTTGCGCTGGTGCATCGTGTCGACGACATGGAGCTCGGTCAGCTTCTGATGGCCGAGTTCTCGCTCCATCAGCGAATGCGGGATCACGCCGACGACCGACGCACCGGCTTCGAGCGCCGCGTCGGCGACCACGCCCATCAGCCCGGCACGCCCGCCGCCGTACACGAGTCGCCAGCCGCGCCGGCCGATCTCGCGGCCGACCGCGCGCGCGGCTTCGGCGCAGGCCGGCAGCTCACCCGGGCGCGAACCGCAATACACGCAGAGCGAAAGTTTCGACATGCCGGCGATCACTTCATGACAAGTTGCTGAAGCGTTGCCAGAGCGCGCCGCACCAGATGCCGGCGCACAGCAGCAGCGACAGAAAGACGGCGGCGCTGCCGATGTCCTTCGCGCGCTTCGACAGGTCGTGAATCTCGAACGAGATCCGGTCGATTGCGGCTTCGATCGCCGAATTCAGCAGCTCGACGATCAGCACGATCATCACCGAGCCCGCCAGCAGCGCGATCTCGACCCAGCCGCGCCCGAGCCAGAACGCCAGCGGCACCAGCACGGCGGCGAGCCAGAACTCTTGGCGGAAGGCGCTCTCGCCGCGGTAGGCGCTTTGCAGGCCGGCGACCGAGTAGCCGGCGGCGCGGATCACCCGGTCGAGGCCGGTGCGCCCCTTGTGCGGATTCGTCATGGGGCTGGATTGTGCCTCGCGCGCATCGCCGGTCAGCGCGACGGCTGCGCCTTCGCGGGCGCTTGCACGTCGATCAGGCGCGTACCGCACAGCGCGTCGTGCCAGAACTGGCGCTGTGGGTGCAACCGCGCCAGCAGCGCATAGGCGATCACGCCAACGGCGATCGCCCCCAGGCCTTGCCAGCGCGTCCAGTGGTTCAGCGACGCGATCAGCGCCGCCGGCGCGAACCAGGCGCAGGCCGCGACGAAGCGCAGCAGC
>JANXVK010000270.1 GCA_025351675.1 Rhizobacter sp. | reverse complement strand
GGCGAGCCAGTCGGTGATGACCCGGCCGCGCGATGGCGCATCGGCGGCATGGGCGGGGCCACCCCGCACGTTGGTCAGCATCGCGAGACGGCCCTGCGCCGTCAGACCGAGCCAGGTGCCGCCGGACTGCAGGTCGCGGCCGCTGAGCACGTCGGGCGTACCGGGTTCGGCGGGCGATGGCGTCCACCAGCCGAGGCGCGCGGTCGGGCGCGCGAAAAACTCATCGCGGTTCGACGCAACCACCAGCGCGAAGCGCGGGTGCTGCTCGATCGCGAGCCCGATCAGGCACATCCGACGAACACCTCGGTGTGGCGCGGCCCGTCAAGCCACGGCTGCAGCGCAAGCGCGGCGTCGTCGATCGCGGCCTGCAGCGCGGCGCTGATGCCCCGCGGTGCGCGCGCCGGGTCGGTGGCGTAGGTCTCCATCAAGGTCTGTTCGCCGTCCGCGCTGTCGGGGCGGTACAGCAGGCGTGCGATCAGCTCGGGGTGGCGGGTGCGCAGTTGCGCCTGCATCGCTTGTGCGGCCGCGCTCGCCACCGCCGCATCGGCCGAACGCACGCGGTAGTAGACGAACAGTTCGCGCATCGACACTGGCGGTTTGTGTGTCAGGGACGCGAACGAGCGTGGTTCAGTGCTCAGGCGGTCAGGGCCGTGTCGTGCGGCACTGTGTAAGGCAACGCGGCGCGCCGCAGCGCGGCGCCTTCGATACTGCCGAGGTGCAGTTCGCCGCCGTCGAGCGCCGCGAGCTTGACCTCGACCAGCGCGGCCGAGCATTCGCCGCCGGGCAGCGGCGCCGCGTTGACGACCATGCCGGCCGGCTGGCTCGCATCGCCACTGTGGAACACCTCCTGCCCGGGCCGGGCGAGCGCGTCGCACTCGAACAGGAACATGCGCCGTTTGATCGTGCCGCGGTAATGGCTGCGCGCGACGATCTCCTGGCCGGGGTAGCAGCCCTTCTGGAAGTCGACGCCGCCGATCAACTCGTAGTTCAGCATCTGCGGCACGAACTGCTCGACCGTGGCGGCTTCGATCGTCGGAATGCCCGAGCGCACGTCGAGCAGGCGCCATCCGTCGGCCGGCAGATCGGCCGCGGGTGCATCCGCCGGCGCGACCGCGAGCAGCGCGCGCGGCAGGCCGTCGACGTCAGGCAGCCGCACCGCCGTGCCGCCGGGCGCGGCGCGCACGCCCCACGCCGGCGCATCGCCGAGCCGTGCGGCGGCGCTCGCGCCGGTGGCGCCAAGCAGGCTCAGCTCGGCGCTCGCGTCGGTCAGCTTGCATTGCGCGCGCAGCACGAACATCGACAGGCGCTCGAGCACGGCGGGCAACACGCTCGCAGCGCAGGCCAGCAGCAGTTCGTCGTCGGCGAGCTTCCAGACGATGAAGCTGGCCTGCAGGCGACCCTTCGCCGAACAGAAGCCGGCCAAGCGCGCCTGCGAGAGGTCCATGCCGGTCACATCGTTCGTCAGTTGGCCCTGCAGGAAGGTCACGGCGTCGGCGCCGCGGGCGCGGATCAGGCCGAGGTGGGCGAGCGGCGCGATGCCGTCGGTGGCGAGTGGCGTATGCATGCCCGATTATCATCACGGCCCATGTTTCTGCTGCCCTCGGGGTTTCGGCTGTCCTGATGAGATTCCTGCGCGCGCTTCTGATCTTCGTTCTGTTGCTCGTCGTCGGCGTCGGCGGCGCCGCGTTCTGGTGGCTGCAGCAGCCGCTCGAACTGGCCGCCGATTCGGTCGAGGTCTCGGTCGAGCTCGGCACACCGCCGCGCGAGATCGCGCAGCAGTGGGTGCAGGCCGGCGTGCAGGCCTCACCGACCTTGCTGTACGAGTGGTTTCGCTGGTCGGGCCAGGCGCGCAAAATCCGTGCGGGAAGCTACGAAATCGGCCGCGGCGTGACGCCGATCGCGCTGCTGAACAAGATGGTGCGTGGTGACGAAACGCTCGCAGTCGTGCGCCTGATCGACGGCTGGACCTTCCGCCAGTTTCGTGCCGAGCTCGCGAAGGCCGAGGCGCTGAAGCCGACCACCGCGCCGATGACCGACGCGCAGATCATGGCGGCCGTCGGCGCGCCGCCGGGCCAGTCGCCCGAAGGCCGCTTCCACCCCGACACCTACGCCTACAGCAAGGGCGCCAGCGACATCGCGGTGCTCAAGCGCGCCTACCGCGCGATGCAGACACGCATTGACGCCGCCTGGCAGGGGCGCGCGGCCGACACGCCGCTGAGGAGCGCCGACGACGCGCTCGTGCTGGCGTCGATCGTCGAGAAGGAAACCGGCGTCGGCGCCGATCGCGGCAAGGTCGCCGGCGTGTTCGTGAACCGGCTGCGCATCGGCATGCCGCTGCAGACCGACCCGACCGTGATCTACGGCTTGGGCAGCGCCTTCGACGGCAACCTGCGCAAGCGCGACCTGCTCGCCGATACGCCGTACAACACCTACACCCGCAACGGCCTGCCGCCGACCCCGATCGCGATGCCCGGCAAGGCCGCGCTGCTCGCCGCGGTGCGGCCCGATCCGACCAAGGCGCTGTATTTCGTTGCGCGCGGCGACGGCAGCAGCCAATTCAGCGAGACTTTGGCGGACCACAATCGGGCGGTGAATCAGTTCCAGCGCAAAAAGTGACACAAGCGATGACGCAAGAGAAGAGCACCGGTCGTTTCATCACCTTCGAAGGTATCGACGGTGCCGGCAAGTCGACCCACCTCTCGGCCGTCGTCGCGCGCCTGCGCGCTTCTGGCGCGCGGGTAGTGAGCACGCGCGAGCCCGGCGGCACGCCGCTGGCCGAGCGCGTGCGCGAGATCTTTCTGCACGAATCGGCTGATGTGCTGACCGAAGCGCTGCTCGCGTTCGCGGCGCGCCGCGACCACATCAG
>JANXVK010000249.1 GCA_025351675.1 Rhizobacter sp. | reverse complement strand
CCCATCAAGCTGCTGGACGTGCCGCCGATCTCCGACGGGGCAGCCGCCATCGTGCTGTCATCGGAACGGATGGCCGCGAAGTCGACCGACCGTCCCGCCTGGATCCGCGGCATGGGGTATTACTGCGAGGCCGACAACGCGCCCGCCCGCTCCATGCTGCGCGCCATCGGCTTCACCTCCGAGGACCTCGCCAAACCGATCATCGGTGTCGGTCACTCCTGGATCGAGACGATGCAGTGCAACTTCAACCACCGCGTCCTCGCCGAGCGCTTGCCGCACCAGGATGAGTGCGTCGCGCGAGGTGCGAGCGGTAAAGCGTTTGACGTTCATGCGGGTGCTCCCCCAATGATCGATCCGATGCGGATCGAGTGCGTTTCAGGTATTTCGCTGTGGCCGAGCACGCGCAAGCGCGGCGCGGCGCGCTTCAGCAGGCGCGCCATCGGCGCGCGGATCATGTCGGGCACCAGCAGGCAGGCCGGGTGGCCGAGGTCTTCCTGGCGCTTGGCGGATTCGGCGGCGCTCTTCGCCAGCGTCTCGGCCACACCCGGGTCGAGCGCGGCGCCGTGCGGCGAGTTCAGCGCTTGCGTGACGAGGCGTTCGAGCTCGGGCTCGAGCGCGATCACTTCGAGCTCCTTCACCGGCCCGTAGATCTGCTGCACGATGCTCGGCGCGAGGTGGATGCGGATGCGGCGGGCAAGCTCAGCCGGGTCGGTCACGGTCGTCGCGGTCTCGGCCAGGCTCTCGACGATCGAGCGCATGTCGCGGATGTGCACGCCTTCTTCGAGCAGAAGCTGCAGAACCTTTTGCAGTGCGGCGATGCCAACCATCTTCGGGACCACGTCTTCGATCAGTTTCGGGGCCAGCGTGGTCACGTGTTCGACGAGCTGCTGGGTCTCGACGCGGCCCAGCAATTTGGCGGCGTGAAGCTGCATCAAGTGTGAAAGGTGGGTCGCCACCACGGTCGAGCAATCAACGACCGTAAATCCGGCCATTTGGGCCGACTCGCGCTGGCGCTCCTCGATCCAGACCGCCGGCAGGCCGAAGGCCGGGTCGGTGGTCTTGGTGCCGATCAGCTGCGTCGTCGCGCCGCCCGGGTTGATCGCCAGCAGCATGCCCGGGTAGGCCTCGCCCTCGCCGACGACCGCACCGCGCAGCGTGAGGCGATACGCGCTCGGCTTGAGTTCGAGGTTGTCGCGGATGTGCACCGGCGGCGGCAGAAAGCCGACGTCTTGCGCGAACTTCTTGCGCACGCCCTTGATGCGACCGAGCAGGTCGCCCCCGCCCGATGAGACACGCGCCTTGTCGACCAGCGCGATCAGGCGATAGCCGACTTCGAGGCCGAGCGTGTCGACCGGCATCAGGTCGTCCCACGTCGCTTCCGGGTTCGCCTGTGCGGCTTCGGCCGGGCGCGGCGGCGGGGTCTCGGCGGCGCGCTTGTTGCGCCGGTTCATCCACCACGCCGAGTAACCGAAGGCCGAGGCCAGCGACAAAAACACCAGGTTCGGCATGCCCGGGATCACGCCCAGCATCGCGATCACGCCGGCGGTGATGCCCAGCGCCTTCGGCGAGTTGAAGACCTGCGTGGCGATCTGGCTGCCCACGTCTTCGCCCTTGCCGACGCGCGAGACCACCATCGCCGCCGCCACCGAGATCAGCAGCGCCGGGATCTGCGCCACCAGCGCGTCGCCGACCGCCAGCAGGATGTAGCTGTTCGCCGCCTGCGAGGCCGTCAGGTCGTGCTGCGCAACGCCGATCACGAAGCCGCCGATGATGTTGATGAACAGGATCAGCAGGCCGGCCATCGCGTCGCCGCGCACGTACTTGCTGGCACCGTCCATCGAGCCGTAGAACTCGGCCTCGTCGCCGACCTCGCTGCGGCGGCGCTTGGCCTCCTTGTCGTCGATCAGGCCGGCGTTCAGGTCGGCGTCGATCGCCATCTGTTTGCCGGGCATCGCGTCGAGCGTGAAGCGCGCGCCGACCTCGGCGATGCGCTCGGCGCCCTTGGTCACGACGATGAAGTTGATGACCACCAGGATCGCGAACACGATCAGGCCGACCGCGAAGTTTCCGCCGATCAGGAAATGGCCAAACGATTCGATCACCGCGCCCGCCGCGCCGGGGCCGGTGTGGCCTTCGAGCAGCACGACCCGGGTCGAGGCGACGTTCAGCGAGAGTCGCAGCAAGGTGGTGAGCAGGATCACCGACGGGAACGCCGCGAAATCCAACGGCTTGACCATGTAGGCCGCGACCATCATCACCATCAGCGCCATCGCGATGTTGAAAGTGAACAGCAGGTCGAGCGCGAACGGCGGCAGTGGCAGCACCATCATCGCCAGAATCATCACGACCACCAGCGGCGCCGCCATCGAGCGCACGGCCTTGGCGTTCGGGCCGAGCCAGGCTTGCATCTGCTGCAGCATCGGGTTCATGTCGGTCGGGGGCTCCGGAAACGGGGGGCGAAGGCGCACCGGGAGGTGCTGCGCCATTGTTCCGGGGCGGGGCCAAAACTTGAGCCGGATAAGCGTGGTGAAGGGCGGCCAGTTCGGCGCCTGAGCCCGACGTTCGCGCGGTGCGGCGCCGGATTGGGCGGTTCCCGTGGCAGACGATCACGCATCGTCTTGGCCACCAGGCATCGCTTCTTCAGCGTCGCGCTCGGCTCCGGCTGCAAGCCGGAGCTGCGCTCAACCCTCGCCGGCTGGAACCTGCGACCGTTGCAGCGTGAAATGAAACGTGCTGCCGACGCCGACAACGCTCTCTGCCCAGATCCTGCCGCCGTGCGCCGCGACGATGCCGCTGGCGATGTGGAGGCCCAAGCCCGTGCCGGTCGGATTCGCGTCTCTCACATGCCAGTACCGCTCGAAGATGCGTGGCAATTGTTCAGGCGATACGCCTGAGCCGGTGTCGGCCACTGCGAACCGGACAAGGTCGACGGCCCCCGCCGAGTCGCCGTGCGCAGAGACCGTGACACTGCCACCTGAAGCGGTGAACTTCAACGCGTTGCCGACCAGGTTGGAAATGACTTGATAGACGCGCTCCGGATCAGCACTCACGACCAGATCGGCGTCGCCGTGAAAGGTCAACGCAACGCCCTGAATATCGGCAAGCGGGCTCAGCAAGACGGAAGAATCGTCAAACATTGCATCGACGCGGTGCGGCTGCAGATCGACGCGATAACGACCCTGCTCGATCGCCGTGAGATCGAGAAGATCTCGCAGCATCTCGCTCATTCGGCTCGTCGCGCGATGAATCGACTGGGCCGCGGCAACGATCCGGCGGGAAGGCTCGCTCGTTTCCGCGAGGAGCATTCGCGTCAGCATCGACGCTTGCAGCGCGACCACCGAGAGCGGGCTTCGCAGGTCGTGCGACACGACCGCGACCAGTTCGTCTCGCGACGCCACGGCGTTGCGTTCGCGCACCACCTGGTCTGCCAAATCGAGCTCGATGACGGCTCTTCTGAGCTCGCGTGCCGCCTGCACACGGTGCTGTCCCCAAGCCTCGGCATGATGGTGCGACAGCGTCGTCCAGGCATCGAACGAATGCCGCGGACTGAGCCGGTGCATGTCGGGTTCCGGTGCGGGTTCGGAAGTCTTGTGCGGGTTGCCGGCCCAGGTCACCGTCTCGATCAGATCGGGCAGAAACCAGAGCACCATGTTGAGCTCAGGCTTGGGAAGCGTGATCGCCAAGAGCCCGCTGGCGACCGACGCGAATTCTTGCGCCGACACGTACTCGAGCGGCAGGGTCGAGGTGGCGAAGTAACCAGAGACGCCGGTCTTCTCTGCGGTCCAGACCGACAAATCTGCCACCTGCGACTCGGAGGGGCAGATGCCGAACCGCCAGACCAGCGGCCCGATCACGACCGCGGCGCCACTGGCGCCTGTCAGCTGGAGCAGGTGCTGCGACGACCCCGACAGACTCTCGAAAACCGCTCCCGGCGAACGCTGCATTTCCTCGACGAGTGGCGCGAGCAAGCGCTCGTTGGCGGCGGCGAGATCGGCCTCCCGTTTGCTTTCGAGCGCCGAAATCTGCAATGACAGCAGCCGCCCGATCGAGAGGCAAGCGGTTCGAATCTCGGCGGGAATGAGGCGTGGTGCCCGGTGCACGCAGCTGATGAGGCCCCAGAGTTCGCCGTCCCGGAGCAACGAGATGCTCATCGAGGAGCCGGCGCCCATGTGGCGCATGTACTCGCGGTGAATCGGTGAAACGCTGCGAAGCGACGAGAAGGTCAGATCCAGCGGGACGGCTGGGTCTGCGCTCTGCAGCGTGGCAATGCGGACGGGTTCGTAGTCAACATCCGGGATCATCCGCAGCCAGTTCAACTTGTAGAGTTCCCGGGCCTGCGCCGGAATGTCCGAGGCCGGGAAGTTCAGCCCGAGGAACGGGGCCATGTCGTCGGCTCGGGCTTCGGCCAGAACGCGCCCGTGACCCTCTGCGCCGAATGCGTAGATGACGACACGGTCGCAGCCGGTCAGAAGCCGGACCTCGCGCACGGTGACTTCGTGGAGCGTTTGCAGGCCCACCGCCCCTTGCAAGCGTCGCAGTGCCCGAGCCAGCAGGGGTTCGCTGGTGACGAGCGACTTCACCGAAGGCTCGAGCTCGAGCATCGACAGATTCCCGAGACGACTCAGTCTCCCGTCGAGCGACGCGCCGTTGATTGCGAGCCGGATCGGCGCGTCCGAATCGAGCGGGTCGTCGAGTTCGAGTGCGCGCTCGAGCTGGAAGGCGTCACCGGACGAGAGCCATGCCGCCGGTGCCCTGCCCAGGACCTCGTCCAAGCTTTTCCCGATGAGCTCCGAAACGTTGGCGCTCGCGTGCTGCACCTCACAGGTTCGGCAGTCGAAGGCGATCAGCACACCGTGCGGCTGGATTGCCCCGGGAATGCGGATGGGCTCGGAGGCGCAGTCGGCGAGTGCGGCATCGGAAATCGCCGACGCCTGCTGGGCGGGTTCGACACGGTGCATCGCTTCGGTACCTCTGGTCTGACGGCTCGCGAGGCCGGACGCGGACCTAATGAGTGTCGAGGGAGTGTGGCACGAGTCACGGTCGGCGCTCCAACCTATGATGCCGATCACTCTCGATCGGATCACATTGCCGCCAAATTTCGCCGAGCGATTGAAGCACGAAACGCGTTCGCTGCACCGCCAAGCCGAGCAAACCGCGCTCATGCGATTGCTGATCGGCGGAAAGATGAGTGCGCCGGCCTACTGCAGGCTGCTGCGGAACCTGCTGGCGCTCTACTCGGCACTGGAGCCGGCCATCCTGCGACAGGCGAAGCATCCGCTGCTCGCCCCCGTCGTCGGGCTCGATCTGCTTCGCCGTGCTGCGCTGCGGGCCGACCTTCGCGCCTTGGGCTGCGACGAGGAGACGGCCCTGCGTTCTGTCGAACCCCTGGCCGCTGCCACGCAGGCGTATGTGCAGCGTCTCCAAGGCTTGGCCGGGACCGACCCCGAACGGCTGCTGGCGCACGCGTATGTGCGCTACATGGGCGATCTGAATGGCGGGCAGAGGCTTGCCCCGATCGTCGCAAATGCCCTGCAGCTCCCTGGCCGTGAAGGCACGGCGTTCTACGACTTCGGCGGCGCGGAGCGCACGGCGGCGTTGGCGGGCGCCTTTCGCGAACTGCTCACCTCTGGCGCGGCCGACCCCGAGATTGCGGACACGATCATCGCCGAGGCTCAGTGGTCATTCGCACAGCACATCACGATGTTCGATGAACTCGCATTGCAAGCGCAGCCGGCTGCGTAAGCGCGGCGCTCAGCCCTTCGCACCGCCGGTCAGCGCGTCGAGCAGTGCTTCGATCGCCGCGAGGTCATAGGGCTTGCGCAGCATGTAGGGATCGAGGCCGCTCGACTTGGGATCGCGGATATCGGTGCGACCGGTGACGAACACGATCTTCATCGTCGGGCGAAGCGCGCGTGCCTCTGCCGCCAGCACTTCTCCGGACAGGTCAGGCAGGTTGATGTCGGCCATCAGGACGTCGAAGGGATTTGCCTCCAGCAGAGCCCACGCTTGCTTGGCATCGACTGCGCGGTACACAAGGTGCCCGAAGGCAGCGATGGCGTCTGCGGTGCTGTCAAGCAACGGCACGTCGTCGTCAACCAGCAGGATCACCAGTCTCACACCGTGCGGAGCAGCCCGGGCGGCCACCTCGTCGGGGTTGGAGAGGGTCTCACTGCCATTCATGCTTCACCTCGGGTCGGGTCAGGGCTCACCACGCGGGACGCGGATAGCGGAGTATCCGCGAAATTGTCGAATACCGCGGGCCAGTGAAGGCACTGCGCTGTGTTCTCTTGGCCCTGTCGGTCGTCACTGGCACGGCACTCGCCGCACGTTCTTGACCCGACAGCAGGGGCTTTCGACACCTCCGTCAGTCGAACACCTCCATGTCCGGAACCGGCTTGTGGTGCGGATCGAGCTCGGCCGGCACGTTCAACTCCGGCAGCGCGTTCGGCATCGCGACCTGCCCGGCGAGCGCGGCGCGCAGCTGGTACACGTAGGCCAGCACCTGCGCCACGGCCGCGAACAGCGCCGCCGGGATCTCGCGGTCGAGTTCCGCGTGCGCGTACAGCGCCCGTGCCAGCACCGGCGCCTGCAGCACCGGCACCTTCGAGTCCTTCGCCAGATCGCGGATCGCCATCGCGAGCAGATCGGCGCCCTTCGCGATCACGCGCGGCGCGCCCATCTTCTTGTCGTCGTACTTCAGCGCGACCGCGTAGTGGGTCGGGTTCATCACGACCAGATCGGCGGTCGGCACGGCGGCCATCATCCGGCGTTTGGTCATCTCGCGCATCCGCGCGCGCAGCTTGGCCTTGATCGCCTGGTTGCCTTCGAGCTCCTTGTGCTCCTGCTTCATCTCCTGGTGGCTCATCTTCAGACGCTGGGCGTGGTGAAAGCGCTGCAGCGGCACGTCGATCATCGCGAACGCGGCCAGCGCGAGCAGCAACAGCCCGACGCCGCCGACCAGCGAGCCGACCGCTTGCTGTATCGCCGCCGGCAGCGGCAGCGCGAGCACGCCGGTCAGCTCGTCGACATGCGCCTTCAGGTACAGCGCGCCGATTGCGCCGAGGATCAGCGCCAGCGCACTCCCCTTCAACGCGTCGATCAGCTTGTCTTTCGTCAGCATGCCGGGCAGGCCGGTGATCGGGTTGAGCTTGCCGAAGTTGGGCATCAGCGGCTTCAGCGTCCAGTTCCAGCCGCCGATCAAGAGACTCCCGCCGAGCGCGGTGCCCATCATCACGAGGCCGAACGGCACGACGACCCACATGAGGCGGATCGTCAGCTCGAGCAGGCGTTCGCCCATGACGCCGGTGTTCAGGATTGCCGCGCGGTCGAAGTGCAGGCCCTGCATCAGCGTCTGCTTCAGCCAGTCGGTCAGCAGCGGCGCGGCGCTGACGAGCAGCGCGCCGCACACCGCGATCGCGGCGAAGTGCCCGAAGTCGCGCGAGCGCGCGACTTGGCCGTCCTCGCGCGCTTTGCGAAGCTTGCGCTCGGAAGCGGGGAGGTTGCGGTCCTGGGAACTCGGCTCGGCCATGCCGATGATTGTTCCGGCGCCGGCCGCAACCGTGGGTCGGATAAGCGGTGTGAAGCGCAGTCTCTTTCGGGTCGCGCATCCATTGTGCGGGCTCGGGCGTATGAGACTGCACGCGGCCATCCCGCAGCGTCAACTCGCCAACAAACCCCAGGAAGAAACTCATGCAACGCATCAAGCTCTCGACCCTCGCGCTCGCGCTCGTCATGTCGGCATCCACGATCACCGCGCTCGCCCAGGTCACCGTCGGCGGCGCACCGATGTACGCCACCAAGGACATCATCGACAACGCCGTCAACTCGAAAGACCACACTACGCTCGTGGCCGCCGTCAAGGCCGCCGGCCTGGTCGACACGCTGAAAGGCCCCGGCCCGTTCACGGTGTTCGCGCCGACCAACGCGGCGTTCGCCGCGCTGCCCGCCGGCACCGTCGACACGCTGCTCAAGCCCGAGAGCAAGCCCGCCCTGACCAAGGTGCTGACCTACCACGTGGTCGCCGGCACGATGGACGCCGCCGCACTCACCAAAGCCATCATGGCCGGTGGTGGCAAGGCGACGCTGAAGACGGTTTCGGGCGGTACGCTCACCGCGATGGCCGCGGGCGGCAAGGTCATGGTGATGGACGAATCCGGCGGCACCGCCAACGTGACCATCGCCGACGTGACCCAGTCGAACGGCGTGATCCACGTGGTCGACAAGGTGCTGCTGCCGAAATGAAGCATCCCGATCGCCGGGTACGGCGATCGACCCTCCGAGAGGGTGGGCCCTGCAAGAGCCACGCCGGTGGACCGCTTCGAGGTCCATGGCGGCCCGGCGCGGCGGCCCTGCGTTTGGCAAGCAGTACAGAAAGGCGGCCCGTGGGCCGCCTTTCTTTGGTTCGAAGAACGATCAGAAGCCCAGACTCGCCAACAGGTCGTCGACCTCGCCTTGGTCGGCGACCACATCGCTGCGGCCTTCCGGGTTCACGACCGGCCCGTTCAGGAACGTCGACTCGACGCGCTGCACCTGTTCGTGCGGGGCGGCCTGCACCAGCAGCTTGACAAGGCCGTCTTCGAGGTCGGCGGCCAGCGCCACCACCTTCGCGACGACTTGGCCGGTGAGGTCGTGAAAGTCCTGGGCCATCATGATGTCGGTCAGGTGGCGGTCGATGCGCTCGGTCGCGGCCTCGACATCGCTGACGAAGTTCATCACCGCGCCGGTCGCGACCGCCTCCACCGGGTCTTTGAGAATCGCTGCGGCGATGCGGCGCGTCTCGGCGCTGATGCTCAGGTGCTCGGCCTTGGCCATGTCGACCGAGTTCAGCACCTTGTTCGCGGCGTCGCCGGTCTTCTGCGCGATGTAGCTCAGGCGGCTGCGCGCGTCGGGCAGGCCCTCGGCGGCCTGCTGCAGGCGCGGCATCACGCCGAGCTGGGTCAGCGTGTCGTGCAGCTGGCGCGTGATCAGGCCGAGCTGCTGAAACACCTCGGGCGAAGCGGCCGCCTGCGGCGCCAGCGTGTCCGGGTCATCCATCTTCATGTTCTTGTACTCCAGGATGCCGATGTGGCGCTCACGCCGTGGCGGCGAGCTTCTGCATGATCTTTTGCACCTTCTCTTCGAGCGTCGCCTTGGTGAAAGGCTTGACGATGTAGCCGGCGGCGCCGTCCTTGGCGGCGCGCACGATGTCCTCCTTGCGCGCTTCGCCGGTGACCATCAGCACCGGCAGGTGCCTGAGCATATCGTCGGCCTTCACGGCGCTGAGCAGCTCGAAGCCGTTCATCACCGGCATATTGATGTCGCTGACGACGAAGTCGTACTTCGCGCGCTGAAGCATCTTCAGCGCGACCGAGCCGTCTTCGGCCTCGTCGGCGTTTGGGTAGCCGATCTCTTTCAACAGGCTGCGCACGATGCGGCGCATGGTCGAAAAGTCGTCGACGATCAGGAATCTCATGTCGGTGGGGTTGCTCATGGCGCTCCTCGCGGATCACTCCGGCGCAGGGCCGGGCACTGGGGGGTGTTCATCGGATGATGGGGGGTGGAATCGAGGGCAGCGCGACGCGCTCTTTCGCGGCCTCTCGGGGCGTGTCCGTGGTCGCCTCGCCGGGCGGCTGCGGAGCGTCTTCTTCGTCGTCGGTCTTCACTCTCAGCAAACGGTCTTCGGCATCGCGGTTCATCACGATGATGCTGATGCGGCGGTTCGCCGGGCTGCGCGGATCATTCGCGTCGAACAACACGCTCGACGCCAGGCCCTGCACCAGCAGCACTCGTTCTTCGGGCAGGCCGCCGGCGCCGAGTTCACGCCGCGAGGCGTTGGCGCGGTCGCTCGACAGCTCCCAGTTGCTGTAGCCGCGCTCGCCGGCACCAAAGGGCTGGGCGTCGGTGTGTCCTTCCAGGGTCAGGCGATTCGGCACCTCGCCGAGCACCGCACCAATCTCGCGCAGCAGATCGCGCATGTAGGGTTTGACGACCGCGCTGCCGCTGTCGAACATCGGCCGGTTGTGCTCGTCGACGATCTGGATGCGCAGCCCGTCGCGCGTCATCTCCAGACGAATCTGCGACTTCAGCGCGGCGAGCTTGGGGTTCGCCGCGAGCACGTCCTCGACCTTCTTCTTCAGCGCCTCGAGGCGCGCGATTTCGGCGCGGCGCTGGTCGGCCTTCAGGGCCTTCAGCTGCACGCTCTTGCGCGACGCCTCGATGTCGCCGGCCTTGACCTGGCCCGAGCTTCGCGATAGATCGGTGCCACCGCCCTTGACGACGCTCGACGAATCGCCCGAGCCGCTGCCGCCGCCCAACAGCGAGACCTTCAGCGGCGAGTTGAAGAAGTCGGCGATGCCCTTCTTGTCGCCTTCGGTCGTGGAGCCGAGCAGCCACATCAGCAGGAAGAACGCCATCATCGCGGTCACGAAGTCGGCATACGCGATCTTCCACGCGCCGCCGTGCGCCGCATGGCCGCCCCTCTTCACCCGCTTGATGATGATGGGCTGGAGCTTCTTGGAGTCACCTGGCATCGCTGATTGCCTTGTCGAAACGGAGCGGGGCGAGCGCCGGGCCGCCATGGGCCACGAAGAGGCCCACCGCGTGGCCCTCGGCCGGCCCGCGTCCCCCCGGGAGATCGACCGATGTACCCGTCGGACGAGGGGTTGTCATTTCCTGCCCTTCACATGGCCTTCGAGCTCGGCGAACGTCGGGCGATCACCTGAATAAAGAACTTTGCGGCCGAACTCGACCGCCACTTGCGGCGCATAGCCCTGCATGCTCGCGAGCAAGGTCGTCTTGATGCACTGCAGCTCCTTCGAGCCGTCTTCCATCTTCTGCTCCATCAGGCCGCCGAGCGGCTCGACGAAGGCATAGGCCAGCAGGATGCCGAGGAAGGTGCCGACCAGCGCCGAGCCGATCATGCCGCCGAGCACCGCCGGCGGCTGGCCGACCGAGCCCATCGTGTTGACCACGCCCAGCACCGCCGCGACGATGCCGAACGCCGGCAGGCCGCCGGCGACGCGCGCGATCGCAGCGACGGCCGCGTGTTCCTCGTTGTGGTGGGTGTCGATCTCGCTGTCCATCAGGCTTTCGATCTCGTGGGCGTTGAGGTTGCCCGACACCATCATGCGCAAGTAGTCGGTAATGAACTCGACCACGTGATGGTCGTTGCCGACCACTGCGTACTTTTGAAAGATCGCCGAGCTGTGGGGCTCCTCCACATCTTTCTCGATCGACATCAGCCCTTCCTTGCGGGCCTTTTGCAGGATGTCGTAGAGCAACGCCATCATTTCCATATAACGCGCCTTGCTGTATTTGCTGCCTTTGAAACACTTGCCCAGCCCGGCGAGCGAGGCCTTGATG
>JANXVK010000205.1 GCA_025351675.1 Rhizobacter sp. | reverse complement strand
ACACGAGCCCGCTCGGGATGTCGAGCCGCGACTTGATGCTCGACGCGGGCTCGACCGCCGCCGCTGCCGCCGCAGCGGCGAGCTGCGGTTCGGCGGGCTTGGCGTCGCTCTGGGCGTGGCGCGCCGTCGCAACCGCCTTGCGCCAGGTCGCCATATCGAGCTGAACCTGGCCGAGCTGCTGTCTGGCCCGCTTGACTTGCTCCGTCAGCGCTTCGCGGTCGACCTGGATCTTGGTGATCCGATCGGTCAACCGGCGTATCGAGCGCCGGTAGAACCAACGCGCGGATGCCCAAGTCAGCAGCGCGCACAGTGGCAGTGGCAGCAACAGCAGCAGGAGGAGTGGAGATTGGGCATTCATGTTCGGCGTATCGGCGGGCGTGGCAAATACTTGAGGCCGGTGTGCGCCACCTTGCGATCGGCCTCAAGTGTTTGCGCCAGCTGCCGATACCGACCCGGAGCTTGGTCCGATGAGGACCCGCGCCGCAAGACACGCGATTGCAACGGCGCGCCCCGCATCTTCCACCCGGAAAGAACGTCTGATGGACATCTCGCCCGCATGCGTCGCCCAGTTCCTCGCTGCCGTATCACTGTGCATGTACCTGCCCTACGTGGCCCTCGAAACGGTCCGCCGTGCGCGCGCCAAGCGGCATGCGAGCCCGTGGGGCTGGCTGTTGGGCGGCTCGATCGCGTTCGGCACCGGCGTGTGGGCGGCGCTGCTGCTGACGCTGCTGTCGCAGCAGGCTGACAAGCACCTGTCGCATGATCCGGCCCTGCTGCTCGCCTCGTGGCTGGTCAGCCTGGGCAGCGCGTTCGGCGTGCTCGCCGCCGCAGCGGTGACGTTGCCGGGCTGGCGCGCCGGCGTCAGCATCGGCACCGGCCTGATCATCGGACTGACGGCGGCGATCGGCCTGTTGCTCGTCTCGCTTCAGCCCGTCAACGTCTGGGCCTGGGCGTGGACCACGTCGTGGCTGTCGATGGCGGCCACGGCGGCCACGGCGGCCTTGCTGGTGCGGTTCGTGTTGGCGAGCGAGGGCCTGCTGCAGCTGCCCACGTGGCAACTCCCTTGGAGCGCGCCGGCCGCGGGCGTCGGGCTGGTCGCGGTGCTGGCACTGGCGACCCACGGCGAGGTGGCGTCCAGCGCGCCGGAGGGCGGCGTCGGCCTGCCCGCGCTTCACGCCGCCCTGCTGGCCGGCGTCGCCGCCGCCCTCGCGCTCGGCGTGATGCGTTTCAGGTCACGCATCGAACGCCACCTGCTCGACCGATCCGACGGCCTGGAGCGCTCGCTGCGTCACGCCAACTCCAACCTGGAGAAGATCGCCTACCACGACGCGCTGACCGGCCTGCCGAACCGGCTCGTGTTCGAGGACAAGCTGGTCGCCGCGGTGGTGCGATCGGACCAGTCGCAGGCGCGCCTGGCGGTCCTGTTCGTCGACCTCGATGGCTTCAAGCCGATCAACGACTCCTACGGCCACAGCAGCGGCGACGCGGTGCTGCGCCAGGTCGGCGACCGGTTGCGGCGCCTGTCGCGCTCGGCCGACACGATGGCGCGCGTCGGTGGCGACGAATTCCTGATGCTGCTCGAGGGCGACGTCGACGAGCAGAGCGCCGCGCAGGTCGCATCGCGCATGCTCAGCGAGCTGAGCCAGCCGTACTCGATCGGCAGCCGCGAGATCGTGATCTCGTGTTCGATCGGCATCGTCTTCTACCCCGACGGCGGTGCGCAGACCAAGCTGATCGCGCGCGCCGATGCCGCGATGTACGCCGCCAAGCGCTCGGGCGGTGCCTGCTACTGCTTCTTCGAGCCCAGCATGGAGGCCGACGCGCACGAGCAACTCGACCTGCAACGCGACTTGCGCCTCGCCCTCGAGAAGAATGAACTCGAACTGTTCTATCAACCGAAGATCGACGCCCGCAGCGGCAAGGTCACCGCGGCCGAGGCGCTGCTGCGCTGGAAGCACCCGAGCAAGGGCATGATCGGGCCGTCCACGTTCATCCCGGTGGCCGAACGCTTCGGCCTGATCGGCGTGCTCGGCAACTGGGTCATCGAGGATGCCTGCCGCCAAGCGCGCGCCTGGCGCGACAAGGGGCTGCGCATGCGCGTGGCGATCAACCTCTCGGCGTTCCAGATGCGCCAAGACGACCTCGTCGATCGCATCACGACAGCGCTGGCGCGGCATCGCATCGACCCGTCGCTGCTGACCTGCGAGATCACCGAATCGGTCGCGATGGAGGACACGCGCGCAACGCAGACGACTTTCCAGCGCCTCGGCGACGCCGGCGTCCACCTGTCGATTGACGACTTCGGGACGGGCTACTCGAGCCTGAGCTACCTGCGCCGGCTGCCGGCCGAGGAACTGAAGATCGACCGCAGCTTCGTGATGGACATCGACACCAGCGCCGACGCGCGCGCCGTGGTCGACGCCGTGATCCGCCTCGCCCACGCGCTCGGTCTGAAGGTCGTGGCCGAGGGCGTAGAGACCGAGAGCCAGCGCGACCTGCTGGTGAAGATGGGCTGCGACGAACTGCAGGGTTTCCTGTTCGCCAAGCCGATGTCGGCGCGCTCACTCCTGCTGTGGGCCAGCGATGACCGTGCGCGCGAGACCGCGTTCAATCCGTCGCTGTTCGGCGAGACCATGCCGGTCGACAGTCTGAAAGACTTGGAGGCCCGGCGTGCGGGCGCGTCGACCGTGCCGATCTCGGGGTTGGAGACCGAATTCGATACGCGGGATCGGTTCGCCGACACCCGGCCGGACAGCACGCCGCGTTAGGCCCGCAGCGCTTGGTCGAGGCGCGGGATCGTACCCCCGACCCGCGCCTCGCGCGGTCGGTCAGACGGTGGTGGAAAAGAATCCGTTGGCCTGGGCCACGTGCCCGGACCACACGTCGCTCGCCATGCTGTCGAGTGCCAGGCTGATCTGGGCGCGCGGCGCCAACACCGGCACGATCCTGAGCTGGGAAAACACATTCAGTGCGCGCAGCTTGATGATGCGGGCGGGCTTGTCGACGGCGACGATCATGCGCTCGCCGTCGAACATCAACGGCACGACGCGGTAGCGAACGGCATCGCGCGGCAGGAGCTTTGCGAGCGCCTTGGAATCGATCGGGAAGTGGGCGAGGTCGACCAGCGGGAAGCCCATCTTGTGGGCCAGCGCTGTCTGCAGATCGGCGCGCGCGACGGCGCCGTCGGCGACCAGCATCTCGCCCAGCGCGATGTTGCCGGGCTGCCGCGCCAGCGCCCGATCGAGCTGCCGTTGGGTCAGCAGGCCGAGGGCGAGCAGGGATTGGCCCAATGGCAGCACCGGCATGCGTTGCTGTCGCTCGATCGCGTCGAGCAGTTCCTTCGGGCTGGCGATCCAGCGCCGCGATGCGATCTCTTCGGCCGACTCGCCGAATTCGCACTGCGCATAGGCCGAACGCGGCACGAACACGCGATGCAGCGCCGCTTCGTCGTCGACGGGGGTGAAGAGGTACAGACCTGCAGCGGTTTCGACATGGCCGGCGGTGCGCCCGGAAAGCCGCAGCGCGCCGGCGCGCGGCGAGCTCAGACGATAGTCGCGCTCGTGCGCGGCGGCCGGGACGCGTTCGCCCGGCGCGCCGGCGATCTGCGCCGCCGGTACCAGCGGCGTGGTGAGCGTCAATCGCGCGAAGCGCTTGAACGAGAGCGTCGCCTCGGGGCCGTCGTCGCTGCTGCGAAAGACGAGCGATTGCGCCGCCGCATCGAAGCCGCGCAGGTCGCCGACCACGAGGCTGCCCGACAGGCTTTCGAGACGACAGGGCTGAGCGATGTCGACGTCCGGTGCCGCTCGGTGACGCCACGCAAACGGGGGCGCAGGCCACTGCCAAGGTTCGGCCGGCAGATCGGGCAGCGGCGGAAACGAGAGGGGTGGGAAGTCCAAGGTGGCAGGCGCAATGCAGAAGTCGTGATGCGGACACCTGAATCATCGATCCGCGCTCCGAACAATACACCGTTGCAACGAGGTGATCCCGTGAAAGAAGGCGGGAAACGTCGTACTTCTCGCGCCGACCGTGCACTACTGCAGTGATCGGCGCGACGGCGCTCGAACCGCCTCCGGGTCAGAGCACGTTCAGCGTCACGTCGATGTTGCCGCGGGTCGCGTTCGAGTACGGGCACACGCCGTGCGCCGCTTCGACCAGCTTCTCGGCCGCCGCGCGTTCCATGCCCGGGATCGTGACGTTCAGCGTGACCTCGATGCCGAAGCCGGCGGGGATCGGACCGATGCCGACGTCGGCCTTGATCGATGTGTCGGCCGGCAGCGCGATCTTCTGCGTCATCGCGACGTACTTCATCGCGCCGATGAAGCAGGCCGAATACCCCGCTGCGAAGAGTTGCTCGGGGTTGGTGCCGGTGGCGCCGTTGCCGCCCATTTCCTTCGGCGTGGTCAACTTCTGGTCGAGCACGCCGTCGGACGATTTCGAAGTGCCTTCGCGGCCGCCAGTGGAAGTGGCGGTGGCGGTGTAGAGGATTTTGTCGAGCTTCATGGTGCGTTCCTTTTCGGACGGTGGTGGAGAAAACGGTTCAGGCGGCCAGCGCGAGCTGGTTCGCTACATTCGAGCGCAGCGCTTGCAGCCGCGCAGTGAGTTCGGAGATTTCGTCGAGCTTGCAACCGGTGGCGCACGCCACCTGCATCGGCACGCCTTCGGTCTTGCGGCGCAGCTCGCGGCCGGCGGCGGTGAGCGTAACGATGACGCGGCGTTCGTCGGCGGCCACGCGCTCGCGCACCACAAGACCGGCAGATTCCATGCGTTTGAGCAGCGGCGTCAGCGTGCCGGAATCGAGGTAGAGCCGTTCGCCGAGTTCGCTGATGCCGATCGCGTCGCTCCCCCACAGCACGAGCAACACGAGGTACTGCGGGTAGGTCAGCCCGAGCGCGCCGAGCAGCGGCTTGTAAAGCTTGGTCATCACCAGCGAGCTCGAATAAAGCGCGAAACAGAGCTGGTTGTCCAGCCGTTGCAACTCACGCGGATCGGGCATCGATTGACGGGGCGGGCGCGTTGGCATGCGTGCAGTTTATAAAAATGCGCACAATTAAATTGCGTGCAATTTAAAAACCCTGCGCGCGCCAAGGAAACTGGCGGCGCCGCGCGCCGCCGGCATGTCTTCAGCCCGCCGGCTGTCCGCTCAACACATCGACCCGGGCGCTGAGGTCAAGCCAGCGCGCTTCCAGCGCTTCGATCTCGTCGCCGATCTGCTTCAGGCGCTTGACCTGCGCCGCGCGTTGCGGGGGCGTGAGTTTCGCGGCGGTCATCGTCGCTTCGTGCGCATCGCGATCTCTGACCAGCACGGCCATGCGGTTGTCGACGCTGTTC
>JANXVK010000161.1 GCA_025351675.1 Rhizobacter sp. | reverse complement strand
CGTTCCTGTGGTTCAACACCTACCCGGCGCAGGTGTTCATGGGCGACGTCGGTGCGCTCTCTCTGGGCGGCGCGCTCGGCACGATCGCCGTGATCACGCGCCAGGAAATCGTGCTCGGGATCATGGGCGGCGTGTTCGTCGCGGAAGCGCTGTCGGTGATGCTGCAGGTCGGTTGGTTCAAGTACACGAAGAAGAAGTACGGCACCGGCCGCCGCATCCTGAAGATGGCGCCGTTGCACCACCATTTCGAGAAGTCGGGCTGGAAGGAAACGCAGGTCGTCGTGCGCTTCTGGATCGTCACGATGCTCTTGTGCCTGATCGGCCTCGCGAGTTTGAAACTGCGTTGATGAACTACCTCCAAGACACGACCGTGCTGGTGCTCGGCCTCGGTGAATCCGGGCTCGCGATGGCGCGTTGGTGCGCCCGCTTCGGTGCGGAGGTGCGGGTGTGGGATTCGCGCGAGCAACCCGCGAACGCGGCGGCGCTGGCCGAGCACGTGCCGGGCGCGCAGTGGGTGCGCGGGCCGCTGACCGACGCCGCCTTCGTCGGCGTCAAGCGGGTGCTGAAGAGCCCTGGCCTGTCGCCGCAGGACCCCGCAATAGCCGCGCCGCTCAACCGCATCAAGGACATGGGCGTGCTGGTGCAGGGCGAACTCGATTTGTTCGCGCAGGCGCTGCGCGATCTGCAGGCCGAGCGCGGCTACGCGCCGAAGGTGCTCGCGATCACCGGCACCAACGGCAAGACGACGACGACCGCGATGGCTGCGCAACTGATCGCGCGCGCCGGCAAGCGCGTGGCGGTGGCCGGCAACATCGGGCCGACGATGCTGCAGACGCTGGCGGACGCGCTGGACAAGGAGCCGGCCCCTGCAGCGGAAGCCATCGCCGACGAATCTGTGCAGGCCGATGCAGATGTGACGCCGGAAGACCTCGCCGACCTGCACGCGCTCGATGGCGCCGCAGCGAGTGATGTCGACGATTCGGCCGACGCCGCCGTTGCCGAAGCGCCGCCGCTCTCCGAAGACGCGCCCGAGCCGATCCTGCTCGCGCCGCCCGGGCCCGCCGCGCCGGTGTTCGAGTTTCTGCCCGAAGTCTGGGTGCTCGAACTCTCCAGCTTCCAGCTCGACGACGTCAAAGGCTTCGAGCCGAGTGCCGCCGCGGTGCTGAACATCACGCAGGACCACCTCGACTGGCACGGCTCGATGTCGCACTACATCGCCGCGAAGGCGCGTGTGTTCGGCAAGCACGCGACGATGGTGATCAACCGCGACGACGCGATGGTCGAGGCGCTGGTGCCTGCGCCCGAAGTCGTGAAGGGCGCCAAGGGCAAGAAGGCCACGACAACCTCCCGTCACGTCGTGCGCTTCGGCACCGGCGCGCCGACCCGCCCCGGCGACTTCGGCCTCGTCGACGAGAACGGCATGACCTGGTTGGTGCGCGCCCGCGAACTCGACGAAACGCTTGCGCGCAGCCGGGGCGGCAAAGGCGGAAGGCATGGTGGAGGGCGGGCCGAACCCGAAGACCTGCTGATCCAGCGCCTGATGCCGGCCGACGCGCTGCGCGTGCGCGGTCGCCACAACGCTGCGAACGCGCTGGCCGCGCTCGCGCTCGCCACCGCGATCGACTGCCCGCTCGCGCCGATGCTGCACGGCTTGCGCGAGTACGCCGGCGAGCCGCACCGCGTGCAGTACATCGCGTCGCTCGATGGGATCGACGCTTACGACGACAGCAAGGGCACGAACGTCGGCGCGACCGTCGCCGCGCTGAACGGGCTCGGTGCCGACAAGGCGCCCGCCAAGCTCGTCGTGATCCTCGGCGGTGACGGCAAAGGGCAGGACTTCGCGCCGCTGGCCGAGCCGGTGCGCCGCCATGCGCGCGCGGTCGCGACGATCGGCCGCGACGCGCAGGCGATCGAAGCCGCGCTCGCCGGCACCGGCGTGCTCGCGCAGCGCCACGCGACGCTCGAAGCCGCCACCCGCTGGAGCTTCGAACGCGCCCACGCC
>JANXVK010000448.1 GCA_025351675.1 Rhizobacter sp. | reverse complement strand
CGCGTCGCGCTTTCGCGCCGCCGGCGACCGCTTGAGCGCGCTGCAGACCGGCGTCACGCAGGACGTCAAGGCCGCGGTTGCGAACGTCAACGCGATAGCCACGCAGGTCGCGAAGCTGAACGCGCAGATCGCCGCGCTGAAGGGCAGCGGCCAGCCGCCGAACCAGTTGCTCGACCAGCGCGATGCGCTGATCAGCCAGATCGCCTCGACCATCAACGTGACCACGATCGAGGCCGACGACGGCAGCGTCGGCGTGTTCATCGGCGGCGGCCAGAACCTGGTGCTCGGCGCGAAGGCGAACACGATCAAGGCGGTGCCCGACGCGTTCGACCCGGCCAAGGCGATGCTGACGATGAGCGAAGGCTCGGTCGACCGGCTGATCCCGCCCGACAGCCTCGCCGGCGGCGCGCTCGCCGGCCTGCTGAAGTTCCAGAACGACGACCTGACCGCCGCGAACAACCTGCTCGGCCAGATGGCCGCGGCGATCAGCGGCGCGGTCAACAAGCAGCAATCGCTCGGCCTCGATCTCGGCCAGCCGACCGGCGCCGGCGCGCCGATCTTCGCGGTCGGCGCGGCGCGCGTGCTCGATGCGGCGGCGAACACCGGCAACGCGACCCTGAGCCTGACGGTGAACGATGCGTCGAAGCTGCAGGCCAGCGACTACGAGATGAGCTTCGACGGCAGCGCCTGGACGCTGACCCGGCTGTCCGACAAAAGCGCCGTGCCCGGCAGCCCGTTCACCCCGGCCCAGCTCGCGGCCGGCGTGCAGGTCGACGGCTCGACCTTGCAGCTCAGCGGCGGCGCGGCGAACAGCAACGATCGCTTCCTGCTGCAGCCGGTTGCGGTCGCGGCGCAGCGCATGCAGAGCGTTCTCGCCAGTACCAAGGGCTTGGCCGCGGCGGCACCGTTCACCGGCAGCGTCAATGTCAATAACGCCGGCACCGCGACGATCGCCTCGCTCGCGGCGGTCAGCCCGTCGTACAACAGCGCGCTGAGCACCGACATCACGTTCACCTCGGCGACCGGCGACTACAACTGGTCGACGAACGACGGCACGACCACGACCACGGGCACCGGCACCTGGACGGCCGGTTCGCCGATCAGCCTGAACGGCGTCGAGCTGAACCTCGCCGGCGTGCCGAAAAGCGGCGACAGCATCGCGATCGTGCCGACGGTCTCGGTCGGCGCGAACAACGGCAACGCGCTGGCGTTCGCCAGGCTCGCCGGCACCGGCATCGTCGCGCCCGCCGGCGGCTCGGGCACGGGCGCACCGGCGCAGACGATCACCGATGCCTACGCCAGCACGCTCGCCAACATCGGCATGCGCGTGCAGGGCGGCAAGACAGCGGCGAGCATCTCGGGCGCGGTCGCCAGCCAGACCGAGTCGGCGCGCGCCAACAAGGCCGGCGTGAATCTCGACGAAGAGGCCGCGAAGCTGATCCAGTTCCAGCAGAGCTACCAGGCGGCGGCGAAAATCCTGCAGGTCGCGCAAGCCATTTTCGACACGATGCTGCATGCGGCATCTTCATAAGGTGAACCCATGCGCCTGAGCACCTCCAACACGTACAACACCGCGCTCGACTCACTCGTCGAACGCCAGGCCAAGCTCGCCGGCACGCAGACGCAGATGACGACTGGCAAGCGCGTCAACCGCGCCAGCGACGACCCGGCCGCAGCGGCGCGCGCCGAGCGCGCGCTTGCCGCCGAACGCCGCACGGTCGCGAGCCAGCGCGCGGTCGACGCCAGCAACAACGCGATGACCTTGACCGAGAGCGCGCTCGGCGACGCCGGTACGCTGTTGCAGTCGGCGCGCGAGGCGCTGGTCGCGGCCGGCAATGCGACCTACTCCGACGCCGAGCGCAAGGGTGTGGCCGATCAGCTGCAGGGGTTGCGCGACCAGCTGTTCGCGGTCGCGAACCGCACCGACGGCTCGGGCCTGCCGCTGTTCGGCGGTCAGGGCGCGACCCAGGCGCCGTTCGTCGACATGCCCGGCGGCGTGCAGTTCCAGGGCACCGCGGGCCAGATCCAGGCCGCCACCAGCGATGCCTTGCCGTTGACGACCGACGGCGAGGCCACCTGGATGCAGGCCCGCACCGGCAACGGCGTGTTCGAGACCCGCGCGGTCACCAGCAACGGCACCGCGGTGATCGACCCCGGCAAGGTGATCGACCCGTCGCTGCTGACCGGCTCGACCTACCGCCTGCAATTCAGCGTCGTCGGCAGCACCACGACCTTTTCGGTGCTGAAAGGCGGCAACCCGACCGCGCAGACAAACCTGCCGTTCACACCCGGCCAGGCGATCAAGGTCGACGGCATGTCGGCGACGATCACCGGCGCACCTGCGAACGGCGACAGTTTCGAGCTCGCACCCTCGACCGCCGACTTGAGCGTGTTCGACGCGCTCGATCAGGCGATCGCCGGGCTGAAGACCCCCGGACGCACGCCCACCGGCATCGCCCAGGGCAATGCGGTCGCGCTGACCCAGCTCGATGCGGTGCTCGGCCAAGTCATTTCCGGGCGCGCCCAGGTCGGCGCGCTGATGAACCGGCTCGATTCGGTCACCGATCGCTTGTCGGCTTTGAAGCTGTCGAGCCAGACCGAGCGCTCGAACGCCGAAGACCTGGACATGGCACAGGCCATCTCCGACTTCTCGAACCAGCAGACCGGCTACGATGCGGCTCTCAAGGCGTATTCGATGGTGCAACGCCTGTCGTTGTTCAACTACCTCAACGTCTGACATGACCCTTGGCGCGAACGCGAGGCCCGAGGCTGCGGGCTCGGCACCGGGCAAGGGCCACGCAGGGGCTGCTTCGTGGCCCAGCCAAGCGGGCCCGCATCCCCTCGGGGGATCGGC
>JANXVK010000144.1 GCA_025351675.1 Rhizobacter sp. | reverse complement strand
CAACTTCATCACCAACGCGCTCAAGTTCACCGAGCGCGGTCACGTGCGCATCGACGCCACGCGCACCGACGCGGGCGAGCTGCGGCTGGCCGTCTCCGACACCGGGCCGGGCGTCCCGGCGGAAACGCAGGCACGCCTGTTCCAGCCGTTCTCGCAGGGCGACTCGTCGACGACGCGGCGCTTCGGCGGCACCGGGCTGGGCCTCTCGATCTGCCGCGAGCTGGCGCAACTGATGGGCGGCACGGTCGGCGTGCAGAGCACGCCGGGCCAGGGCAGCACGTTCTGGGCCGAGCTGCCGTTGCCGGGCAGCGCGCCGGCGCCGCAGCCATCGAGCACCGAAGCGAGCGACCTCGCGTGCCTGCAAGGCGCGCGGGTGCTGCTGGCCGAGGACAACCCGGTCAACATGATGATCGCGGCGGCGATGCTCGAGCAATGGGGCGTGCGCGTCGAGCAGGTCGTCGACGGCCGCGCCGCGGTCGACGCGGTGCACGCGGCCGCGCGCGCCAGCACGCCGTTCGACGTGGTCGTGATGGACGTCCAGATGCCGATCATGGGCGGCCACGAAGCGGCGCGCGAACTGCGCCGCCACTATGCCGCGACGGTGCTGCCGATTCTGGCGCTGACGGCCGCCGCGCTGGTCTCGGAGCGCGACGAGGCGCTCGCCGTCGGCATGAACGATTTCCTCACCAAGCCGATCGACGCGAACAAGCTGCGGCACGCGCTGGCCAAGCTGATTCGCAAGCCCGCGTGAGCGCAACGGCCTCGGGCCAGCGCGGGGCCGCCATGGGCCACGTAGAGGCCCACCGCGTGGCCCTCGGCGGCCCGGGCTGCCCTCGGGGGGCGGGCGCCGCAGGCGACCTTGCGGCCGTTATCTAATCGCGGTAGTAGACGATCTGATGACTGCTCGCGAGCAATTGCCAGTCGTCGCCCCAGACCTCGGCGCTCTGGTCGAAGTAGCCGTTGCGAAAGTTCAGCGCGCGCGCCACGCCGAGCACATGGCGCACGCCCTGCGCTTGCAGCATCGCCGTGTCGGCATGGAACCAAGTCGTCATCGAGACCGTGCCGATCGGCGCGACCTTGCGCCGGCGCACGAAGATGCGCGGGAAGAAGCTGTCGCACAGCGCCGCGAGCGAGACGAAATCGAGCGGCCGCGGCGGCTCGTCGCGGACCCAGACCTGCGAGACCGAATCGAGCTGCTGCTGCTCGTCGAACGCATCGGGCATGGCGCCGCGGGCGAAGCGCATGTCGTAGTGACGCGTCCAGGCGGGTCGGCCGATCAGCGGGGCGCGGGTCAGTGCATCGGCCGCAGGCAGGTTCGCCGGCGGCGCGGCTTCGGGCGCCGACCAAGTCTCTCGGCGCACCGCGAACACGGCGGTCGCGCTCGCAGCCACCTCGCCGCCCTGGCTCAGCTCGATCGCCCAGTGCTGGGTCGAGCGGTTCGTGCGCAGCGCGCGAGCGACGATGCTGAACTCGCCGTCGGCCAGCGCGGCGGCGAAGTTCACGGTCAGCGCGACCGGGTCACCGAGGCGCTGCGAATGCTGCATCGGCGCTTGGAGCAGGCACGCCGCGGTGACGCCGCCGAACGGGCCGACCATGTTGGCGTAGGCCGGGCTGGTGTGGCCGCGGAAGCTGCCGTCGGGCAAGGTTTCGAGCAGGGTGGCGGTGTCGAAGGGGTGCATCGTCGTCGAATGAAGTTGCGGATTCAGGCGATCAGGGGCAGCGAGCGCAGACGCGTGCCGGTCAGCACGAACATCGCGTTGGCCACTGCCGGCGCGATCGGCGGCGTGCCGGGTTCGCCGACGCCGCTCGGCGGCCGCGTGCTCGGCACCAGATACGTTTCGATGCGCGGCGATTCGCGCATCGTCACGACCGGGTGGTTCGGAAAGTTCGTTTGCTGCACCACGCTGTCGACGATGTCGATGCGCCCGTACAGCGCCGCACTCAGGCCGAAGAGCACGCCGCCCTCCATCTGCTGCGCGACGATCATCGGGTTCACGACCGTGCCGACATCGGCCGCGCAGACCACGCGCCTGAGCTTCGGCTTGCCGCCCTCCAGCGAGAGTTCGACGACCTGCGCGACGATGCTGCCGAAGCTCTCGTGCAGCGCGACGCCGCGTGCGACGCCGGCGGGCAGCGCACGCTCTGGTCCAAAACCCGGCCAGCCGGCCTTCTCGGCCGCGAGCTTCAGCACCGCGGCATGGCGCGGCGCATCTTTCAGCAGCGCGAGGCGAAACGCGACCGGGTCCTGCTTCGCCTCGCTCGCGAGCTCGTCGATGAAGCCCTCGCTGAAGAACGCGTTGTGCGAGTGCCCGACCGAGCGCCAGAAGCCGACCGGCACGCCGCTGCGCGTCGCGACGTTCGCGATGCGCTGGTTCGGGATGCCGTAGGGCTGGTCGAACAGGCCTTCGCTGGTGGTTTTGTCGGGCATGTCGACCGGACCGGCGAGCGCCGGCATGCCGCGCTCGAACCAGCGCGGCGTGATCGCGTCGCCGGCACTGGTGATCGTGAGGCCGATCGGCAGACCCTGCGCATCGAGGCTGGCTTGCATCACGGCCACACCGGCCGGGCGGTAGAAATCGTGCGTGAAGTCTTCTTCGCGCGGCCAGATCAATTGCACCGGTCGACCGCCGGTCTCGATCGCGATGCGCACGGCCTGGCCGACGAAGTCGACATCGAGACGCCGGCCGAAGCCGCCGCCCAGATACGTGACGTGCACGGTGACCGCCTCGATGCTCACGCCGGCCGCGCGCGCTGCGGCAGCGCGCGCGGTGCCGGGC